>NZ_CAAAFS010000049.1:0-2781 GCF_900634755.1 Protofrankia symbiont of Coriaria myrtifolia | reverse complement strand
CGCCGGCCCGTCGGGCGGCTTCGGGGGATCCGGCGGCTGGCCGGGCGCCGCGAACCCGGGCGCGGGGCCGCCCACCGGCGGCCCCTCCGTCCCGCCAACGGCCTTCGGTTCGTCGACAGCTTTCAGTTCGTCGACAGCCTTCGGCGCGTCGACGACGTCTGCTCCACCGGCGACGTCTGTCTCACCGACGACGTCCGGTGCTGTGGGCCATCACGCCGCCGCACCGCCGACGACGCCACGAGGCCAGGCGGCATCCGCCGACTGGCCGGCCGTCCGGCCCGTGGGCGACCCATCGGCATCCACGGCCCCGGACACGGTCTCAGGGGCGGTCCCGCAGCAGGCGCCACGGGTGTGGACAGCTCCGCAACCGGCTCCGAACGCCGTCGCATCGCCATCGCCCGAAAAACAGCATCGGCGCAGCGCCTCGCCCACTCCCATGGCTGTTCACGACGACACGAACGAGCCACACACGCCACCGGCAGGCCTGTCGCCAGCGGGTTCGCCACCGCCGGGGATCTCGGCGGCGGCAGGTCCGGCGACGGGTCCCGCGACGGCCCCGGTGGGTCCGGCAACGCCATCGGCTACCTCGGCGACCGGTCCGGAGACCGACGACGCGGTCGACGACGAATGGTTCCCCGCCGACGACCCGTCCGGGCCCGCTGGTGCCTCGCCGGAAAGCCGAAGCCAGCACGACGTGTCTTCCGCGCCCGGGATGTCGTCCCCCGCGTCGGCGAAGCCGGCCTGGGGAGGACAGGAAACCTCGGCCGCCGAACCGCTGTCGGGCGAGGACGCCGCAATGGCCCTGCTACGAACCGGCCTCGGCGCCACGATCATCGAACAGCCCGCAAGGTGACACCCACCGGCCCCGGGTCGAATCCAACCGGCTCACACCATACGATCACTCGCGAATGATGTCAAACCGTACGATATCGCTCACGGTGCGACACAAAGACCTCAACCAAGGAGTTACCACGATCGTAGGAGGGGATTAGCATATCCATATGAGTGTCAAACAGCGGCTCTCAGCCTCCGTGGACGCCGAGTTGCTGGCCGTGGCCCAGGAGGCGGTCGCACAGGGCCATGCGGAGAGCGTGAGCACCTGGGTGAACGACGCCCTGCGCCTGAAAGCCGACCATGACCGTCGGCTGCGGGCCCTCGACGACTTCCTCGCCGCCTACGAGGCCGAACATGGTGAGATCACCGAGCAGGAAATGCGTGATGCCGCCCGGCAGGCTCGTTCCCGAGCGGTCGTGGTGCGCGGCGCACCAGGCACGGATGCCCCTCCTTCACCTGGCCGTGATCGGGGAGCCGCCTGATGCTCGTGCTGGACGCCGGGGCGTTCCTCGCGGTCGAACGCGGTGACCGGAGCGTGGTGGCCCTGGTCAAGCGGGAACGCCTGGCAGGTCGCCCGCCGGTCACGCATGGAGGTGTGGTCGCCCAGGTCTGGCGGGGTGGGCGGGGACGGCAGGCCGGGGTCGCCCACCTGCTCGCCGGCGTCACCGTCACACCGCTCACCGACGCTCTGGGGCGCCGGGCGGGCATGCTGCTGGCCCGCAGCGGCCAGTCGGACGCGATCGACGCGGCCGTGGTGTGCCTGGCGGCCGACGGAGACGACATCCTCACCTCCGACCCAGATGATCTTCATATGCTCGCCCAGGTCGCCAGTATCCACGTGGAACTCATCCCCGTGTAAGGAAGCCGGCGGCCACGATCCCCGCCGCTCGGGCAAAGAACCGGCAGGCCGCGCGCGAATACCGATGACGCCGGTCCGCCCGGCGCCGCACCACCCCGCCGGTCGCGACGGTCGCGACAGAAAGCATATGGTGCACTCAGAAAATCAGACGATTCACGCGGGTGAAAGATATGGACCGCCCACGCGAGGTGGCCGTCCGGCGGATTCCAGCGGTCAGTGCACCACCTATTCCAATTGCACCAGATCGTAGGCCTCGCCACAGTTTCCGCTTCGTCTTGCGTGTCGCGAAGTTAATAAGTATCGAACGGGCGATGTTTACGAGTACCCGTTCGGCATCCTCCGATCGCTGATCGCTATTGAGCACATAGGAGCTGCTCGTCTAGGGAATGGCCCATATCCGTACGGTCCTGTCCGCACTGGCGGTGGCCAGGGTGGTCCCATTCGGGGCGAACGCCGCCCCGAATACGGCGTCAGTATGGCTGGTAAGGGCCGCGAAACGGTGGTGTTGGGCCGGGTCAGCGATATCCCACAGCCGCGTGGTCCCATCCACGCTAATGGTGGCCAGGACGGCGCCGCCCGGCGCGAACACCACCCCGTCCACAGCGTGGGTGCGGTCAGTGAAGGTGGTGAGGTGGCTGGGGCGGGCCGGGTCGGTGACATCCCACAACCGCACCTTCCCGTCCCGGCTGGTGGTGGCCAGGATAGGACCCTTCGGCGCGAATGTCACCCCGAGCACGGCGTCGGTGTGGTCGGTAAGGGTGGTGAGGGTGACAGGTTCGTGTGGGCGGTGAATCGGTTGGCGGGCCGCCGGTACGAAAGGGTTGCTGCGGGCGGTGAACTTGGGACCGGTGGCGGTGGAGTCGGGGAAGATCGGCATGGGCAGCGACCCGGACCGCCGCTTGGGAGGGATCAGCTTCCCGGATGAGTCCGCCGGAGCGGCACCGGAAACCGGGAAGATCGGTTCGACGGTGGGCTTCGCCCGTCCGCCCATCGCTGTGTTGATGTTGTGGAGAAGGTAGCGGCGGGCGGCGGTGGATTCGTAGCCGAACAGGTCGAACGATACGATCCCCCCGAGCAAGCCATGTAAC
>NZ_CAAAFS010000048.1:0-34497 GCF_900634755.1 Protofrankia symbiont of Coriaria myrtifolia | reverse complement strand
CCAAGCCATCACGGGGGCAATCCTCAATTCGTATCGGGATGAGTTTCCGCTCGAACCCGTGAGGGTCACCACGCAGCGCTGCCTGCCACTCCTGCTGACCGTACACCGACTTCAGGTAGGCATTCGAGAGAAGCGCCAGGGTCCGCTCGGCCTGCTGGATACCTTCGTGCATAAGGCTGGCCCAGTGCGTGCCAGGGACGAAGTCCCAGGCTTGGAACAGCACCTGGTAGCCGACATCCTCCAACTGCCAGGAGATCCACTCCGCCCACTTCCGGTCGGCGGTGGTGTAGGAGATGAAGAAATCCCACCGCTGCTCCACGATGCCGCCCCCCGACCGGATAGATGGTGTCCGCATCACAGAGTGCCACAAGGCAAATCAGCTGACAGACGGCTGGGAAGGGTGCTCCATGGCTGTCGTGGCCGGATCAGCGCTGACACCGACGCACCGAACGGGATGCTGGTCCGACCGCACTGACCGGCGGGCCCGAGTCCGCGGTTCGTGGGCACACAGCGAAGATCGCTGAGATGAAACCGTGAGTCGCGGGCCTGCCGATCGAGAAGATCGGGCCCGCGGAGCCGGAAGTGAGGTAACACGACCTGTCCGACTATGACTGTTTTATGACTCTTCGCAGTGCACCGGAAACCGCGTCCACTCGATCGCCAAGAGTGACGGTCGATAGTGACCCAACGCAGCCGTGAACCGTCTGGCAGCCTTGCGGCTTGGGTACCAGCAGAGTCCCAGCCTGGCGCTGATCTGGCGCTTCGGCGACGAGCGCCACGCCGACTGCGCCCGCGACGGCGCGACTGAGTCGCGGACCGTCACCCTGCAGACGCCAGTCCCGTAGTCGTCCGGCTACAGGTTCCGACCAACTGCGAAGACCCTGTTTTATCCGGAATTACACGATTTTGCGCTGATATACACCCGCGATTCATATAGCGATCATGATAATGAGAGAACAAGTGGCTGTCACAGCAGCCACTTACATAACTCGTTCCGGCAGAGGGGGTACGGGAAGGGAGCGGGTCCATGTTGGTTCCGGGGCTGGCAGGCGGGGGACGGTCCCACCTGCCCGATGCCCGCCCGGAAGGGGCGGATGTCGGCGCCTTGAGATCCACCACTTGATGATCTATTTCCTGGGAGCCTGGTGGGCGTGGTCCGGGCTGCGGTGTCGGGGGGTGGACGTAGGCTCGTGGCATGTCGAACCCGCAGATACCGCCGGGCGCCGGGCCGAGTATCGGCCAGCTTCTTCAGCAGGCCCAGCGGATGCAGGCCGAGTTGCTGACCGCCCAGCAGGAACTTGCCGACGCCAGGGTCGACGGCACCGCCGGCGGCGGCCTGGTGAAGGCCACGGTGACCGGCGGAGGCGAGCTGGTCGATCTTGTCATCGACCCCGCCGCGGTGGATCCGTCCGACACCGAGACGCTCGCCGACCTCGTCCTCGCGGCGGTCCGGGACGCCGCCGACAACGCGCGCAGACGCGCCTCCGAACGGATGGGCCAGGTCACCGGCGGGCTCGGTGACATCCTCGGCGGGTTCGGCGGCCCTGGCGGTATCGGGGGCCTCGGCGACGTCGGTGGTCCCGGCCGAGCTGGTGGTGGCCCGGCGGGTCTGCCGGGCGGGTCAGGCCCGGGGTCGATACCTCCCGGCCTGGGATGACAGGCGCGCGATGAACGACTCGCAGGCGGGCGGGCAGGTGCCGCATGGACACGTGCCGGCCAGGCCCGCCGAAGGAACGCCCGCCGGAAGAACAGCCGTCAGAATGGCGATGGCCGGAACGCCCGGCTCCGGCACAACGGGCCCCACAACAACGGGCCCCACAACAACGGGCCCCACAACAACGGGCCCCGCAACAGCGGGCCCCACGACAGTGCGCCGCGGGACGGGTCGGTGACGATGTACGAGGGGATCGTCCAGGATCTGATCGACGAACTCGGCCGGCTGCCCGGCATCGGCCCTAAAAGCGCGCAACGGATCGCCTTCCACCTGCTTTCCGCCGACCCGGTGGACGTGCGGCGGCTGGCGGCCACGCTGAACGAGATCAAGGACAAGGTCCGCTTCTGTCGGACGTGCTTCAACGTCGCGCAGGCGGAACTGTGCCGGATCTGCGCCGACCACCGTCGCGATCCGGCGCAGATCTGTGTCGTCGAAGAACCGAAGGACGTCGTCGCCGTCGAACGGACCCGGGAGTTCCGTGGGCGCTACCACGTTCTCGGCGGGGCGATCAATCCGATCGGCGGAGTCGGCCCCGACGATCTGCACATCCGGGAGCTGATCGCCCGTCTTGCCGACGGAACGGTGACCGAACTGATTCTCGCGACCGATCCGAACACCGAGGGTGAGGTCACCGCCTCCTATCTGGCCCGGCAGATCGCTCCCATGGGTCTGAAGGTCACCCGGCTGGCCAGCGGCCTGCCCATGGGCGGAGACCTGGAATGGGCGGACGAGGTGACCCTTGGCCGCGCCTTTGAAGGCCGCCGCGTCGTCGCCTAGACAGTCGTCCTGACGCACGTCTGGACAATCCTTCGGACGAAGCCGGACGAAGGCTGTCCGAACGACACCGTTCAGGAGGGCCCGTAAGGCCGGATCCTCACCCGAACCCGTCAGTTCCCCGAACGGACGGTGGCCGGACGCGCCGGTGTGATCCTCCTCAGCACACGCATGCCGCCAGATACCCGTGACCGGTGCATACGTTGTTCTGGCCGGACAACGTGACCACCGGAAACCGTCACGAGATCCCATGAAGGTCAGGAGCACACGACCAATGATCATAAGTGCGCACGTGGGCGCCGGAGCACTGATCGGCACCGCACTGCGTCGGCCTCTTCCCGCATTTGCCGCCGGATTCGTCTCCCACCTCGCCATGGACATGGTGCCGCACTGGGGAGCCGGGCCGGGCCGAAGCTGGGTTCCGGTGGCCCGCCGCGACGGTGTGGCCGGGCTGGTCGCCATGGGCATCCTGACCGCGGCGGCGCCGCCGGGACGCCGCCTCGCGCTCCTGGCAGGCATGAGCGGGGCCTGCCTGCCCGACACTGACAAGATCGGTATCTACTTTGTCGGACGCAGCCCGTGGCCGCGCCGCTTCGACCGCTTCCACGGGCGTATCCAGCGGGAGTCCACCGACCTGCTGCCCCGGGACGTGCTCGTCGCCGCCGCGCTCAGCACGGCCGCCGGTGGGCTGCTGCACCTGCTGAGCAGGAGCAGACCGGCACGGCCGTGAAGGCCCGGCTGGCTCCTGCTCGCCGTGCGGCGCTCGCCGTACGGCACACGCCCCGGCCCCGCGCCCGGTCATTCACCTCTTCCAGGCAATTCATACGTCCCACTGGTCGTACCGCCGCTGCTGGCATGCTGAAAACACCGAAACAAAAACACTGAAAACAAAGGAATCCGGCGATGGGTCGATACGGGGAGCAGCTGTGGTCCCCGGATCCGGCCGCGCCGGCACGTGGACGCCGGGTGGGCGTGTACCGCCCCTACTACCCCGACCCGCTCGCCGCCAGCCCGCCGGCTCTCCCGAGGGATCTGCTCTCCCGGGCCACCGCCATCGAGGCCAGTATCCGTGCGCTGCGCGGCACGGCCACGGTGAGCCTGGAGCGGGCGGCCGGCTTCCTGCTCCGCTCGGAGGCCATCGGATCGGCCCGGATGGAGGGCATCCGCGTCGCCCCGCAGCAGGTCGCCCTGGCGGAGTTCGCCGCCACAGCCGCCACAGCCGCCACGACCGCCACAGCCGCCACTGGCACGGCCATCGAGGGTTTCAGCGTCAGCGCCCGCGAAGTCGCCCACACCATCGCCACGCTCCGCCAGGCGGTCACCGATGCCGCCCAGGGCAGGACGATCACGGTGAACGGCATCGTCGACCTGCAGCGCACCCTGTTGCCGGAACACCCCGGCATCGGCCCGCGAACCGTGCAGACCTGGCTGGGCGGAAGCGAGTGGAACCCGCTCGACGCCGCCTTCGTGCCGCCGCCCGCGTCCGCCGTCGAGGGGCTGCTGGCCGACCTTGCCACATACGCGTCCGACGGACGGCAGCCGGCCCTGATCCTGGCCGGGCTCGTCCACGCGCAGTTCGAGACGATCCAGCCGTTCGCCGACGGCAACGGACGGGTCGGCCGCGCGCTCATCCACTCGCTGCTGGCCCGGCGGGGGCTGCTCGGCCCGGCCGTGCTGCCGATCAGCCTCGTCTTCATGACCCGGTCGGACGAGTACGTGGCGGCGCTGACCACCTTCTGTCATGACGGCCCGCCGGACAGCGCGGCCGCCCACGCGGCACTGCGCCAGTGGTTCACCTTCTTCCTGGACGCCGCTGCCGCCGCTGTCGAGGAGACCCGCAGGTTCACCGTGGAACTGGCTGCGCTGCGCCGCTCCTGGGACGTCCGACTGTCGGCTTTCCGTAACCGAACGACCGCTTTTCGGAACAAACCGTGGGGGCCATCCATGTCCGACCAACTGCTGGCGGCCCTGCCCGAATTCCCGGTGCTCACGGAGGTGAGCGCGGCGCGGCGGCTGGACGTCCCGCCGCGGACGGCCCGGGCTGCGGCCGAAGAGCTTGTCGCGGCCGGCATCCTGCGCCGCCGGCAGATCGGCCGCGGCACCATCGGCTATCTCAGCCGGGAGGTGTCCGACCTGTTCAGCTCCGCCGAACGCCGGCTCGTCGCGTCCAGAAAACGCTCCTGACCGGCGGCCGCCATGCGCCAGCCGGACGGACACGCTCAGTCGGACGGGAACAGCACCGCGGCGCCGTTGACCCGGTCCGCAGCCAGGTCGACGAGCGCGTCGTCAGCGCGGTCGAGCGGATAAGGCGTGATCGTGACCGCCAGGCGGTGCCGGCCGGCGATCTCCAGGAACTCGTGGCCGTCCGCTCGGGTGTTCGCGGTCGTGCTGCGTACGGAGCGTTCCTGGAACAGATGCTGTTGGTAGTTCAGTACCGGCACGTCGGAGAGGTGGATGCCGGCGATCGACAGCGTCCCGCCCCGGTCGAGGGCACGCAGCGCGACCGGCACCAGATCGCCGACCGGGGCGAAGAGGACCGCGGCGTCCAGCGGCTCCGGCGGTGCCTCATAGGCACCGGACGCCGACGACGCGCCGAGCGAGAGCGCGAGCCGGCGGGCCGCCTCGGACCGGGTCATGACGTGCACCCGCGCTCCCTCCGCCAGCGCCACCTGCGCGGCCAGGTGGGCCGACGCGCCGAAACCGTAGATCCCCAGCCGGCCGCCGGGCGGCAGCTCCGCCCGGCGCAGCGCTCGGAAGCCGACAATGCCCGCGCACAGCAACGGCGCCAGCTCCCCGTCGGAGTAGCCGGCCGGCAGCTGGTAGGCGTAGTCGGCGCGGACGACGGCGTACTCGGCGTAGCCGCCGTCGGCGTCCCAGCCGGTGTAGCGGGACGCCGGGCACAGGTTCTCCGCGCCGCGCCGGCAGTAGCCGCAAGCGCCGTCGGTCTCCCGCAGCCAGGCGATGCCGAGGCGGTCACCGATGGCGGCCCCGTCGACGTCGTCACCGAGCGCGTCGACGTAGCCGACGACCTCGTGCCCGGGGATGGTGCCGGGCCGGCGTGGCGGCAGGTCGCCTTCGGCGAGATGCAGGTCGGTGCGGCAGACACCGCAGGCCGCGACCCGCAGCCGAACCTGGCCGACGGCCGGTTCGGGTACCGGGACGACCGCCCGGCGCAGCGGCCGGGCCGCGGCCGGAGCCGGTGTGGCGACCTGCCAACCGATCATCGTCGGTGTCATGTCCCCGATGTTCCCAGCTCCGGCCGGCACCTACCGGGCTTCGACGGGCAGCCCGCCGACCGACAGGGCCCGGACATCGGGCCCCTCGTACGTCGGTGCTCTCAGACGTTGACACCGTGGTCACGGGCGAGGCCGCTGAGGTCGTTGTGTCCCTGGCCGACCGCGCGGAACTTCCATTCGGCGCCGTTCCGGTAAACCTCACCGAAGATGACGACCGTCTCGGTGGAATAGTCCTCGGACAGGTCGTAACGGACCAGTTCGGTGCCGGTCTGGTCGACGACGCGGATGTAGGCGTTGCGCACCTGGCCGAAGTTCTGCTGCCGCTCCTGCGCGCCGTAAATCGACACCGGGACGACAATCTTGTCGATCTCGGCCGGCACCTGGCCGAGGGTGATGACGATCGACTCGTCGTCCCCCTCCCCCGCGCCGGTGAGGTTGTCGCCGGTGAGCTGGATGGCGCCGTCCGGGGACTTCAGATTGTTGAAGAAGATGAAGTACTGGTCGCTGAGGACCTTGCCGTCGGCCTTCACGCCGATGGCGGAGGCGTCCAGGTCGAAGTCGGTTCCGGTGGTGGTGCGGGCGTCCCATCCAAGCCCGACGGTGAGCGCGGTGAGCTGGGGCGTGCCCGCCTCGGCCGCCTGCTTGGTGAGGCTGACGTTGCCACCCTTGGCAAGGCTGATGGCCATGTGCAGTCATCCCTTCCGATCGGGCTCCGTCTGCTGGCGGGTCGTCCCGACCGATGTCCGACAATGGATTCCGGGAGAACCCTCGCACACGCGTGGTCACCCGGCCCACACCAGGTCGGGATTTGTACATGGCAGGTCCTGCCGCCGGCACGATCCGTCGATGACCGCAGCTCTTCCCGCATCCCGGCCCCGACGGGCCAAAAGCGACACAATCATGCTTTCACCTCCGGCGAAGCGGCGCATGGGACCGGCGCCTCCCCGAGCGACGGGACGGGCCGCCATGGGTCCCAAGTAACCTGGGACCCATGGCGCTCGTCGTGGCGAAGTTCGGTGGCTCCTCCGTGGCGGACGCCGACCGGATCAAACGGGTCGCCGAGCGGATCGTGGCCCAGCGCCGCTGCGGCGACGACGTGGTCGTGGTGGTGAGCGCAATGGGTGACACCACCGACGACCTGCTCGACCTCGCCGAGCAGGTCGCGCCGCTCCCCCCGGCCCGCGAGCTCGACATGCTGCTCACCGCCGGTGAGCGCATCTCCATGGCGCTGCTGGCCATGGCCATCTCGAACCTGGGCGCCGAGGCCCGTTCCTTCACCGGCTCCCAGGCCGGGGTGATCACCGACTCGGTGCACGGCCGGGCCCGCATCATCGATGTCACCCCGGGGCGTATCCGAAGTGCCCTGGACGAGGGCGCCATCGCGATCGTCGCCGGTTTCCAGGGCGTCAGCCAGGACACCAAGGACGTGACAACGCTCGGCCGGGGCGGCTCGGACACGACCGCCGTCGCGCTCGCGGCCGCTCTGAACGCCGACTTCTGTGAGATCTACACCGACGTGGACGGCGTCTTCACCGCCGACCCGCGGATCGTGCCGGACGCTCGCCGTATCGAACGCATCTCCTATGAGGAGATGATGGAGATGGCGGCCTGCGGGGCCAAGGTACTCATGCTCCGATGCGTCGAGTACGCACGTCGCTACACAGTCCCCGTGCACGTCCGTTCGTCGTTCTCGTCACGGCCGGGGACGTGGGTCACCGAGATTGCGGAGGCAGAGCTGGTGGAACAGGCCATCATCCGGGGAGTCGCGCACGACAAGGGGGAGGCGAAGGTGACCGTGGTCGGCTGCCCGGACAAGCCCGGGGTCGCCGCCGCGGTGTTCCGGGCGGTCGCCGACGCCGACGTCAACCTCGACATGATCGTCCAGGTCGGGTCGGTCGCCGGCAGCGGCCGGACCGACATCTCCTTCACCCTGCCGAAGACCGACGGCCGTAACGCCCTGAACGCGCTGGAGAAGGTCCGTGCGGAGATCGGGTTCGAACGGACCCTGTACGACGACCACATCGGCAAACTCTCCCTGGTCGGCGCGGGGATGAAATCGCATCCGGGGGTGTCGGCCCGGTTCTTCGGGGCGCTGGCCGACGCCGAGGTCAACGTGGAGATCATTTCTACCTCGGAAATCCGGATCTCGGTGGTCATCCGGGACACCGACCTGCCGGTCGCGGTGCGGGCCGTCCACGGCGCGTTCGAGCTCGGCGACCCCGACGGCCAGGCCGTCGTCTACGCGGGCACCGGCCGATGACCAGCGGGGCGCACGAAACGGCGACCACGGCGGCGGCGCCGGCGGCTCCGCTGCCGGCCGCTTCAGCGGGCTCGGCGGGCTTGGCGGGCTCGGCCCGGCGGCCGACGCTGGCGGTGGTCGGGGCGACCGGTGCCGTGGGCACGGTGATGCTGTCGTTGCTGGACGAACGTCCCGACATCTGGGGCGAGATCCGCCTGATCGCCTCGGCCCGCTCCGCCGGGCGCCGGCTGCGGGTCCGCGGCGAGGACGTCGAGGTGCTCGCGCTCGCGCCGGAGTCCTTCGACGATGTCGACATCGCCATGTTCGACGTGCCGGACGAGATCTCGGCGCGGTGGGCGCCAATCGCCGCCGCCCACGGGGCGGTCGCGGTCGACAACTCAGGAGCGTTCCGGATGGATCCGGACGTCCCCCTCGTCGTTCCCGAGGTGAACGCGGACGCGGTTGCCAACCGACCGCGCGGGATCATCGCCAACCCGAACTGCACGACGCTGTCGATGATCGTCGCACTCGGCGCGCTGCACCGCGCCTTCGGCCTTCAGTCCCTGGTCGCGACGTCCTACCAGGCGGCCAGCGGGGCCGGCCAGGCCGGTGTCGACACCCTCTACGCCCAGCTTGCCGCGGTCGCGGGCGACCGTGACCTCGGCCGGAACGCGGGCGACGTCCGCAAGGCGGTCGGCGCGGACGGGCTCGGCCCGTTCCCGGCCCCGCTCGCGCTCAACGTCGTGCCGTGGGCCGGTTCGCTGAAGGACGGCGGCTGGTCGTCCGAGGAAACGAAGATCCGCAATGAGTCCCGGAAGATCCTCGGGCTTCCCGGGCTGAAGGTGTCCGCGACCTGTGTGCGGGTGCCCGTCGTCACGACCCATGCGGTAGCCGTGCACGCGTGGTTCGCGCGGCCGGTCACGGCGGATGCCGCGCGGGCCGTGCTGCGCGCGGCGCCGGGTGTGGCCGTGCTGGACGATCCGGCGGCTGGCGAGTTCCCCACCCCGGCGGACGTCGTCGGTACCGACCCGACCTGGGTCGGCCGCGTCCGGCAGTCCCTGGACGATCCGCACGAGCTGGCTCTGTTCGTCTGCGGTGACAATCTGCGCAAGGGCGCGGCGCTCAACACCCTCCAGATCGCCGAACTGCTGGTGTCCCACGACCAGGTGCGGCGGTAGGCCCGGCCGGACGGCGGACGGCGGCAGGCCGGACGGCGGCAGGCCGGACCGGCATACCGGGGGAGGATTCAGCCGTGGCGCAGCCGGCAACACAGGCGCGGTGAAAACCGGGGAATCCGCCGCTGTCAGGCGTCCCGAGAACGCTGTTTTCACTCGATGTGACGCGACCCGGCCGGATGTGATTCCTGTCACGATACGACGGAAACGTCCGACAGGATCGGACAGTTAACACGATCGGTTCCGGAAAACAGAATCGCGGTGCCGCTCGACGGCAACGAACACGCCGTCGGGACGACGCTATCCGGGCGAAGACGTTTCTCTGGCGCACGCCCGCGACAAAAGGTGAACAAATATTCTGGTCGGCACCGGCGTCGGTGGACGATCCGGGTGGGATCGGGCATAACAGACATCATCCGCGGTCCACGGACACTCGGCCGGGATCCGCGCGGGTAGCCGACCGCCACCAGCCTGGCAGGCGTAAAGCCGGAAAGCACGGAAAGCGAATCGGCGGCGCGATTCGCGATGATTGGTGGTGATTCACCGAACCCCGAACCGCCTACACGCGCCAACAAGCAACGAGGGCCCGCCCCTGACAGCAAATGGCGGGCCCTCGTCCTATGACTGTGGAAGATATCTCGGAGTTACGTCCGTACGTGGCTCAGACGACACGAACAGCGTCAGCCTGCGGACCCTTCTGACCCTGGGTCACTTGGAACTCGACCCGCTGCCCCTCTTCCAGGCTTTTGTAGCCGTCCATGTCAATTGCGCTGTAGTGGACGAAGACGTCCGAACCGCCACCGTCCACGGAGATGAAGCCGAAGCCCTTCTCCGAGTTGAACCACTTCACCGTGCCCTGAGCCACGTGCCGTTCTCCCTGCTGGTGCAGTCAGGACCCACACCGCGCGGGCCCCGGACCGTCTGCCGCAGAAGAATTCTGCTTCTCCCGCGTCAGCGTTCGTCGTCGCCGCCCCTTGTAGACGTCAACTACCGAACTTGGCCATGGAAGACGCTACACGGCTACCGGCCACGGCGGGAGCCCTCCGAGCAAGGAAGTCCACTACATACCTCACGCACCGGGTGATGCCACAACATCCCAGGTAACCCACCGCAACCGCCAGCCAGGGAGCCGGACGGCCCGGTGAGGTCGCCCACACCCGCGTGTGCGCCCCGGCCCCGGGTGGGGGCCGGAACAGGCACGGTTGACCAAGCCCCCACAGCGGCGCATGTGCCCCAGCCGCAGGCGGACCCGGAGCGGCACGTCGGACGTCCCACACCCGCGCGGACGAGAGCGGTCCGTACGGAATGACTGCGGAGTCGGGACGACGCGCCGGACGAACCGTCGGCGCCGGGTTCTAGGGTTTCGGACGTGGCAACCCCGACCTCCGAGACGGCCCGCGCCCCCGATGTCACCAGCGGGCCCGGGACGGCCGAAGGCCCGTCGTCGGGCAGGACCGCGCTCCCAGCCGCCCGGGGAGCGACCAGCGCCACGGATTCGGTCACCCACCGTAAGATTCGCGGTGCCTTCTTCACGCCGACGGCGCTTTGTGATCATATCGTCACCTGGGCGCTCCGCGACCGGCAGGACAGCGTTCTCGAGCCCGCCTGCGGTGAGGCGGCGTTCCTGCTGGCGGCCGCCCGCCGGCTGCGGGCGCTCGACGCCGCCGCCGGCCACCAGCCCGACAGCAACCTCGACCGCCACCCTGGCTGCGACAACCATGGCGACCGGTCCCATGACGGTGGCCGTGACGAGCGTGGCCGTGACGAGCGTGGCAACACGGGCAACCTCGGCGACGAGGCGGGCCAGCCCCGCGGCAACCGCCAGGGCGGCCTGCCGTACCGCGTCCAGCTGCACGGCGTCGAACTGCACGCGCCGACCGCGTCCGCCGCAGCCATGGCCGTGACGGCGAGCGGCGAACGGGCTGAGATCACCGTCGCCGACTTCTTCGCCGTGCCGGCGCGGCCCGACTTCGACGCCGTCGTGGGCAACCCGCCGTACGTGCGATACCAGAAGTTCCACGGCGAAGCCCGTGGGCGCGCCCAGGTCGCCGCCGGACAGGCCGGTGTCCGCCTGACCAACCTGGCCAGCTCGTGGGCTGCGTTCACCGTGCACGCGGCCCGGTTCCTGCGCCCGGCCGGACGTCTCGGCCTGGTACTCCCGGCCGAGCTGCTGGCGGTGAACTACGCCGCGCCCGTCCGGCAGTTCCTGCTGGAACGCTTCCGGCACGTCCAGCTCGTGCTGTTCACCGAGCGGGTCTTCCCCGGGGTGCAGGAAGAGGTCCTGCTGCTGCTCGCGGAGGGCACCGGGCCGGCCGACCGCTTCGACGTCCACCAGGTGCGCGACCTGGCCGAACTCGCCGCCGCCGAGGCCGGGCACACCGCGGGCCCGGCCGGCGGCACGACACCGGGCGGGGGAAGCCCGTTCGACGGGGACCAGCCCGCGGAGCGGGCCGTGGGCCCGACCGGCGGTGTGGCGCGCCAGCGGGCACCGGGCCTGCCCACAGGTGTGGGCCTGCCCGCGGATGTGCGCCGGCTGGCGGCGGTGGGCCGGCCCGCGCTCCTGGTGCCGACCACGGCTGGCACCCCGGCGGCTGACGGGCCGCCGATGGTTACCGGGCCCTCCGCGGCTGACGGGCCGCTGGCAGCGGCCGCACCCCCGGCAGCGATCGCTTCCCCGACAGCGATCGCGTCGCCGGCAGCCGTCACGGCCGCGGCGGTGGTCGTGCACCCGGCGGCGGGCACGGGTGCACCGGCGCCCGAGCCGCAGGCCTCCTGGATGCCAGCGCTGATCAGCGTCGCCGCCCGGCAGGCCATGCTCGAGCTCACCATCGCCGGCCTCTTCGGGACGCTGGCGACCTGGGGTCGCACGACGCTCGGCGCGGTGACGGGCAACAACCGCTACTTCGCCCTCAGCCGGGAGCGGGCGGACGCGCTCGGCCTCGGCGACGACGAGCTCGTCCCGATCTCGCCGCCGGGCTCCCGGCACCTGCGGGCCCTCACGCTACGGACCAGCGACTGGCAGCGGCTGACCGACACCGGCCTGGCGACCCTGCTGTTCCGGCCGGGGCCGCGGCCGTCCCCGGCGGCCCGGGCCTACATCGCGGCGGGCGAACGTAACGAGGTCGACCTGGCGTACAAGTGCCGGATCCGCAGCCCCTGGTGGCAGGTCCCCCTCCCGGTCACGCCGGCGGACCTGCTGCTGACCTACATGAACGCGGACACCCCGCAGCTGGCGACCAACCGGGCCGGGGTGGCGCACCTGAACTCCGTCCACGGGGTCGTCCTCACCCCCGACCACCGGCGTGCCGGACGGGACCTGCTGCCGCTGGCCGCGCTGAACTCCGTGACGATGCTCGCCGCCGAGACGGTCGGGCGCGCCTACGGCGGCGGCATGCTCAAACTCGAGCCACGGGAGGCGGCCCGGCTGCTGGTCCCCGCCCCGGAGCTGGTCGAACGGCTGCGACCGCAACTGTCCGCGGCCCGCCGCGGCGTGCTGCGCGCGCTGGCCGCGGGACGGCTCACCGACGCGGTGGCAGGCGTGGACGAGGTGCTGCTCGTCGGCGGGGCCGGGCTGGGCCCCGCCGCCATCGAACAGATCGTGGTCGCCCGTCACGCCCTGTGGTCCCGCCGCCATGCCCGCGCGGGCCGTGCGGATGCGCCGCGTTCGGACCCGGAACGCTCGGGTGACGGCCCCGCGTGAGCCGCCGCCCGGACAAGCTCGTCGCCTACGAGCCGGTGCTCGCCCGTCATCCCCCGACGGATCCGTGGCGGCACACCGCTGGCGCGCGACCGTGCTACACGCCCGACTACGGCCTGCTCGGTGAGCTGCTGACCCAGCCGGTGCGCGGCGGCGAGGCGTCCGAGAGCGGCGCGTTCGCCAAGGGGATCGACGCCTGGATCGCCCACGAGCTGCGCCGCGCCGGGTTCGGTGCCGACGAGGTCTGGCCGAGGGCCAGCCAGCCGAGGGTGCTGCCGCGTGATGTGGCCGTGCTGCTCGACAAGCTGCCGAAGGCGCTGGCCGACGAGGTGCGCGCCCGGGTGGGCGCGATGCCGGCGGTGACACCGGCGGACGCGGTGATCCTCGGGCGCGCCTACGACAAGCAGGTCGACGTCGTGATCTCCCGCTGGGAGCGCGGCCCCGAGCTTCTGATCAGCACGAAGGCGCAGGTCTCGTCGTTCGGGAAGAACCTGCCGAACCGTTTCGAGGAGGCCTACGGGGACGCCGGGAACCTGCGGGGACGCTACCCGCTGGCCGCGGTCGGCTTCCTGTTCGTGCAGCGCTCGACGATCCTCGACACCGAACCGGACACGTTCGAACGGACCATCGACATGATCCGTAAGCTGCGCGCGGGCGCGGGCGTGCCGGGCGGCGTGGGCGTGGGTGCCGACAGCGGCGGCTACACCGCGACGGCCCTCGTCCTCGTCGAGTGGGACGACATCGCCGACGGCCCGGCCGCCGGCCCGGCGCTCGCGCCGTCGGGGGTGCGGGTGCGCCACGACGTCGTGCCAGCGGACGTGGCCGCGCCGCAGTTCTTCACCACACTGATCCGGCACATCACCGCCGTGACCCCGGTCGTCCACCACGTCCGCGTCCGGGAGCTGCTGGAACGCCGTAACCTGCCGGTCGCCGAGGCGGACGCCGACGCGCTGACCGCCGAGGCGAACACGGCCGCGGGCACCGACCCGGCGACGAGAGCGACCGAGCCGACCGGCCCGCTCATGATCGATGTGCCGCTCTTCCCTGATCTCTGATTTTGATCTCCGGGACGACCCCGAGTGATCTTTCTCGGGATCGCATATGCGAATCTCACTCTCAGTAAGTAGAACGCATGTCAACTGGATAATCATGACACCATCAAGAACACGACGGCCGCCTCCCCGGATGCTTTCATGCTTGTGCAGGCGTTCGCGCGCAGGCGCTCAAAGTCCATAGTCAGTCGCCGGAACAACACAGTCAGCCACCGAACATCGGGTGGCACCTCCCAACCGGGTGGCGTTATCGGCCGGATGGTGGCATCGGCCGACCAGCGATGACGGTTGGTGAGGTCGGTCGCCCTGAGTCCCGATCTCGCATGGGGGTAGGCAGTGACAGTGACCCTTCCTACGACATCGTTCGGCACGACCGGCATGAACATCACCCGGGTCGGCTTCGGGGCCTGGGCGATCGGAGGCACCGGCTACGCCTTCGGATGGGGCGCCCAGGACGACGAGGAGTCCGTGGCCGCCATCCGGCACGCGGTCGCCTCCGGGGTGAACTGGATCGACACCGCGGCCGGATACGGCCTCGGGCACTCCGAGGAGATCGTGGCCCGCGCCCTGGCGGGCATCGCCGAGGCGGACCGTCCGTACGTGTTCACCAAGTGCGGGCTGATCTGGGACGGTTCGGCGCCCGGCGGTGGCGCCTTCGCCCAGGTGGGCGCCGCCGACTCGATCCGGCGGGAGGTCGACGCGTCCCTGCGCCGGCTCGGTGTCGAGCGGATCGACCTCTACCAGCTGCACTGGCCGCCGCGGGACGGCACACCGGCCGAGGACGCCGTCGCCACACTGCACGAGCTGCGCACAGCCGGGAAGATCCGTTCGGTGGGCGTGTCCAACTTCGGCGTCGACCTGCTCGAGCGCGTCGCGCCGGTGGGTGGCGTGGAGACCCTGCAGCCACCGTTCTCCGCGATCAGGCGGGAGACCGCCGCGGAGATCCTGCCGTACTGCGCCAAGCACGACATCGGCGTCATCGTCTACAGCCCGATGCAGGCGGGCCTCCTCACCGGCTCCTGGTCCGCCCAGCGTTCGGCCACCCTGCCGGCCGACGACTGGCGGCGCCGGTCACCTGACTTCACCGGTGAGTCGCTGCATCGCAACCTGGCCCTCGCCGACGTGCTGCGCGGCGTGGCAAAGCGGCATCAGGTCAGCGTCGCCGCGGTCGCCGTCGCCTGGACCCTCGCCTTCGACGGGGTGACCGGCGCCATCGTCGGAGCGCGCCACCCGTCCCAGGTCGACGGCTGGATCGCGGCCGCCACCCTCACCCTGACCGCGGACGATCTCGACGACATCGAACTGGGCATCGACCGCCTCGGCGTCGGCTCGGGGCCGTCCCGGCCGATGTGGTGACGGGCACCTCCTCAAGGCCCGCGGGCATGTGAGAGGAACGGGCCCGGCGGATGGATCATCAGGCCATCCACCGGGCCGTCGGATCATCCGTACCGTTTCCCGCCGCTGCTGGTTCCCGCCGCTGCTGGTTCCCGCCGCCGCTCGTTCCCGCCGCCGGCCCGCTCCCGACAGCGGGCCGGCAGCGGAGGCTCCTGTCGAGGATTCACAAGAAATCCACATGAAACGCGGACGTCGGCCAGATGCTGTGACGGGATGCTCCGGGCGTCCATCCGGCATCCTCGACAGGAGAGATCCTGGTGTCCGCAGTACATCGGCATCTGAGAAATCAGCGCCTGAGAAATCAGCGCCTGAGAACGCGCACATGTTCCGGCGCGGCCGCCCTGCTGGGCATCGCCGCTCTCGCCACCGGCATCATGTCGTCCGTGGCGCCCTCGGCACCCGGCCCGGCAGGCTCCTCCCCCGCGGTGGCCCCGGTGAGCGCGACGGCACCTGCCGACCGGCCGAACTTCGTGTTCATCCTGGCCGACGACCTCGACCAGACCACCTCGCCGTACTGGGCGGCCATGCCGTACACGGCGTCCCTGATCCGCGACAGGGGCATGACGTTCACGAACGGTTTCGCGCCGACGCCGATCTGCTGCCCGGCTCGCGGCACCATCCTCACCGGCAAGTACGGGCACAACACCGGGGTGCTCACCAATTCCGGTGACGTCGGCGGCTGGGCCACCTTCGCAGCGAACGGCAACGAGGAGAAAACCTTCGCCAGGCACCTGCACGACGCCGGCTACGACACCGCGCTGGTCGGGAAGTACATGAACGGGATCGAAGCCGACCCGACGCACGTCCCGCCGGGCTGGTCGGAATGGTACGGAAGTGCCGACAACTTCTTCTACACCGGCTACAACTACGCGCTGAACGAGAACGGCGCGATCGTCGACTACGGCGGCCCGGAGAATCCGGCGAACTACTCGACCGATGTCGTCGCCGCCAAGTCCACCGACTTCATCCGGCGGGCGGCCGCCGGGGACGAGCCGTTCTTCCTCTACGCGGCCTCCACGGCGCCGCACCTGCCGCTGCCCCCGGCGCCGCGGCACGCCGACAACCCGTTCGCCGACGACGCTGCACCGCGGACGCCGAACTTCAACGAGCCGGACGTCTCGGACAAGCCCTGGTGGCTCCAGCAGAGCGCGCGGGAGCGGTCCGCGCAGGTGGCGGTGGTCAACAACCAGGACTACCAGAACCGGATGGGGTCGCTGTACGCCCTCGACGAGATGGTGCGCGACATCGTCGAGACCCTGCGCTCCGTCGGCGAGCTGGACGACACCTATCTCGTCTTCACCTCGGACAACGGTTACAACCTGGGCGCGCACCGACTGATCAACAAGCAGGCGCCCTACGACGAGTCGATGCGGGTGCCGCTGGTCGTCGCCGGCCCCGGGATCGCGCCCGGCACGGACAACCACATGGTCGCCCACATCGACCTTGCCCCGACCTTCCTCGAGCTGGCCGGGGTGGGCATTCCGGCGGACGTCGACGGACGGTCACTCGTCCCCCTGCTGCACGGCACGCGGCCGGCGTCCTGGCGCACCGATCTGCTGGGCCAGTACGCCGGCCCCGGTGTCGACGGCCAGGACGGGATCGCCGCCGAGGCGGTGGCCCACGCAGCCGCCGTCTACCTCGACATACCACCGTGGAGCGGGCTGCGGACCGAGCGCTACCTGTATGTCCGCTGGTACGACCTCGACCGCTCACCGCAGATCCACGAACGCGAGCTCTACGACCTGAGCGCCGATTCCTACCAGCTCACCAACCTGCTCGCGACCCCGGCGGGCAGGGCCGAGAACGCGGCCCTGGTCGCGGACCTCGACACCCGGCTGAACGAGCTGGCGGCCTGTTCCGGCGCCACCTGCCGGAGCTGACCCACGGATCGTGAACGGTCCGGACCAGACTGCCGTGGCCGGCCCGGCGCCGCACCGGGCCGGCCACGGCGCCACGTCAGGCCGCGTGCCAGGCCGCACCAGGAGATACCAGGCCGCACCAGGTCCCGGCGGGCCATCCCAGCCGGACGATCACACCTGGTCACGGACAGAGGGGCGAACAGGCAGCGTGATCGTGATGGTCGTCCCAGCGCCGAGGGTGCTGGACACCTCCGCGGTGCCGCCGTGGGCAGCCGCCACCGCGGCGACGATGGACATGCCCAGTCCGTTGCCGCCGTGCCCGCGGTCACGACCACCGGAAGCACGGTAGAAGCGATCGAAGATCCTTTCGGCCACTTCGGGAGGCATACCGGGACCGTCATCGTGGACGCGGAGGACCATCCTCCGATCATTTCGAGTGAGCTCTACCGTGACCATGGCCGTCACCGGCGCGTGGACCCGGACGTTGGTCAGCAGATTACCGATCACCTGCCGTAACGCGTCCGCGTCCGCGACCATGGAGCAGCTCTCCGGTAGACGCAGCGTGACCGGACGGGCCGGCTCCACGACCGTCGCGTCACGGACGGCGTCACGCACCAGCACCACGAGATCCACCTCGGCCCGCAGCAGCGGCCGCTCCTCGTCGAGATGGGCCAGGTAGAGCATGTCGTCGACCAGGGCGCCCATCCGCCGGGTCTCGTCGGAGACCCGGCGCAGGGCGTCGTCCACCTCCGCGGGTGGCACGATCCCCTGCCGGAGCAGGTCCACGTAGCCGCGGACGGACGTCAGCGGGGTCCGCAGCTCGTGCGAGGCGTCGGCGACGAACCGCCGCAGCCGCTCCTCGGAACGCACCCGGTCGTCGAAGGCGCTCTGGATCTGACCGAGCATCGTGTTGATCGCGGCGGCCAGCTGGCCGGTCTCGCTGCGGGGCGGGTGGTCGGGCACCCGGCGGGAGAGGTCCCCGGTGGCGATCGCGGCGGCCGTGGCCGCGACGTCGCGAACCGGGCGCAGGCCATGGCCGAGCAGCAGCCAGGCCGAGACTCCCGCGAAGACGAGGGCGGCCGCCCCTGCGACGGTTTCGACGGCCACCAGCCGGGCGAGGGTCGCCACGACCGGCTGCAGCGGTACCGCGACGACATCCGTCATGCCCGTCCCCGGCAGCGTGCCGACAAGAACGCGGTACCGGCGGTCGCCGTAGAACACGGTGAACGGCCGACCGCTGGCGGCCCGGGCGGGCAGATCGTCGATGACGTCCAGCAACGGGCGAGCGGGCAGGGGGCGGCCCACATCCCCGACGACCCGTTGTACCGTGCTGTCCACACGACGTAGTTCCACCACGTAGTTGGTTGGAGCGACGACCTGCCGCAGACCCTCCGCGCTGACGGTCGGCACGATCCCCGCCAGCGCGGCGACGCTGCGCACGGTGAGCAGGCCCTGCGCGGCGCGCAGCTCGTTGTCGGTCCGTTCCAGCAGGTAGGAACGCAGCGCGACCACACCGGCGACAGCCGGGACCGTCAGCCCGACCGTCATCAGCAGCGCGAGGCCGGCCATCAGTCGGACCCGCAACGTCCGGGCCCCCAGGATCCGGGCCCCAGGATCCGGGCCCACGGCCTCGCCGTCGGCCGCGGAAGCCGGACCCGGCCGGTCACGACGACGCGGTCACGGACACGGTCGCGCGGGACGGAAACGGCATGATCATAATCCTTCCACGCCCGGGGTCTCACCCGGACCGCCCGGGCGGCCTCCGGGCTCCCGCAGCATGTAGCCGAACCCCCGCTGGGTGTGGATCAGGGGCGGCCCGTACGGCGCGAGCTTGCGCCGCAGGTAGCTCACATACTGGTCGACAACGGTGTACGCACCGTCGAAATCGTAGTTCCAGACCGCGTCGAGGATCTGGACGCGGGAGAGTACCCGCCGTGGATTGGCCAGCAGATACCGCAGCAGCTTGAACTCGGTGGGCGACAGGTCGATCGGATGGCCGGCGCGGGCCACCTCATGGGTGTCCTCGTTCAGGACGACGTCGGCGAAGGCCAGGGTCTGCGCGGCGGCCGACGGCCGATCACGCCGGGTGCGGCGGAGGACGGCCCGTACCCGGGCGACCAGCTCGTCGACGGAGAACGGTTTGGTCACGTAGTCGTCGCCACCGCAGGTGAGCCCGGCGATCTTGTCGGCGTGACGGTCACGGGCGGTCAGAAAGATCACCGGGACGTCGGTCCCGACGTCGCGTAACCGGCGGCAGACCTCGAAACCGTCGATGTCGGACAGCAGCACGTCGAGCACCATGAGATCCGGTTTCGCCTCGGCCACGGCCGCGACCGCCTCCTGCCCGCACGTCGCGGTGACCACGTCGAAGCCGTGGAACCGCAGGGACATCCGTACCAGATCGGTGATGTTCGCCTCGTCGTCCACGACCAGGACCCGGTCCGGCCGCGGACCACAGCCCGTGTCCCCGCCCATCGACACCCTCCCGTGTGGCCTGCCCGTACGGCCGCCCCGCGTGGGCGGCCGCCCGCCGCCCACGCCCAGCACACCGCTCACACATGTGAGTTGCGTTCGAACCGAACGAATCATTCGTATTCGGCTCTCACGGGCCGGAGCGGACGCCGGAGAGGTATCAGGCCTCTGTCCCCGCCCACGGGCCGGTCCGGCCGGGACGTCAGCCGGCCGGTAC
This sequence comes from Protofrankia symbiont of Coriaria myrtifolia, assembly GCF_900634755.1. Taxonomy (NCBI): domain Bacteria; kingdom Bacillati; phylum Actinomycetota; class Actinomycetes; order Frankiales; family Frankiaceae; genus Protofrankia; species Protofrankia symbiont of Coriaria myrtifolia. The sequence continues at coordinate 14,667 of NZ_CAAAFS010000048.1, read as the reverse complement.
GAACAGCCGGACCGCCGAACGGGTCGATCCGTCGACCCCGGCGACGACCCCGACCGTGTCGCCCACCTTCACATCGGAGATCTTCGCCCGGTCCCTGCCGTGCCGCACGATGGTCTCGTCCGTGACCGTGTAGGAGACGGTGTACCCATCGTCACTACGGATGGTCAGCGAGGACCCGGACACGGCGCTCACCGTCCCGCGCTGGGCGCCGATCGTCCGATAGCCACCGTCGCTGTGCGTGACAAACTCGCCATGGAGTCCTCTGCGCGCCAGCCAGGCACGGTACGGATGGCCCGATGAGGCCTCGATCGCGGACGAAGCGGACACAGCCATCGGAGCCGTATCCGCCACCGCGCTCAGGGATGGCGCGGCCGGGCTCCCCCGGTCGGCCAGTGCCGTGGTGGCCAGGCCACCGGCCACCACGCCCACGACGCCGGCCACCGCGACCATTCTGGCTGCCGTTGCCCTTCTCATAACCCTCACCTCCACCAGCCGCGGCCACCATGGTCCGCGTCACCGACCACCCTGCAGGCCGATAGTGTGAATAAGGTATGAGAAACGCCGAAATCGGGTGAGAACACGCGTCCACACGGTAATCGACGTCGGCCAGACCCGGTAGGGCCATCGGTCGGGAATCGCCACAGCCACGGACGCCTACGAACAGATATGGCGAGACAAGTATGTACGCCTGTGCGCGCCGGCCGGGCCCAGCGGGGCGGACGACAGCAGCGAGGCCGATCGGCCGAAGCCTCCAATCAGCCTACGGCGTTCGAACGGGCTGCTGTCCGAAGTACCGCGCAAGGGCCTCACCCGAACCGCCGTGGCAGGCCGGATCGGCTCCGGCGAGGTTCAGATCGCAATGAGCCCGATGTCAATACAGGATGATCTCAATGAAGTCACCATGAGCAGGTGCCCTCCCGCAGTCAACGGCCACGCCGACCGAGCCCTCCGCCGCGATGACCCCGGACAGCGCGGCCCCCGGCAACGCGGCCTCCGACAGCACGATCCCCGGCAACATGATCCCGGGCGAGGTGGCCCCCGGTGAGGTGATTCCCGGCGAGATGCTCCTGGCCTCGGATGCCGCGACGGACAGCGACGTCCGGCAGGAGGCCCGGCAGGAGGCGCGGCAACGGGAGCTCGGCAGGTTCCTTCAGGCCCACCGCGAGCGGGTGCCCGGCCTGCCGCGGGAGCAGGTGGCGGCAGCGTCCGGCCTGCAGCCCGTCTGGTACACCTGGCTCGAGCAGGGGCGGGTCCAGGCGTCCGAAGAGGTCGTCGAGGCGGTCGCTCGGACGCTGCGGCTGGACGCCGACGCCCGGCGGCACGCCCTGGCGCTGGTGGGCTCGCCCGCGCGGACGTCCCCGCGACAACCACAGCAGCCGCAGCAGTCACTGCGGCCGCAGCGGCCCCCGCAGCTACCGCAGCCGCGAACCGTCACCCGCCTGCTGCGTCCCGTCCTGGAAAGCTGGCTGACGTCCCCGGCGCTGCTGCTGGACCACAGGTTCGACATCATCGGCTGGAACGACGCCTACGCGGCATTGTGGACGGATCCAGGCCTGCTCGACGAACGACGTCGCAATCTCGTCTACCTGCTGATCACCAGCCGCCTGCTCGCGACCACCCTGCACGAGTGGGAGAGCGTGACGAAGGACCTGCTCGCGCAGTTCCATGGCCAGTTCCACGACCAGTTCGGTGACGAGCGTGACGACGAGCGCATCCGGGAGATATTCACGCTGCTCGAAGCGGAACGGGCCGAGCTGAGGCCGTGGTGGGAAAGTCAGTCGGCGCGCGAGTTCACCACCCGGACGGTAACCGTCAACACTGCCACTGTCGGTGAGATCAGGCTGGTGCTGTCCCTGTTCCGGCCGATGGACGACCCGGATTCCGGCATCCTGCTGCAGACCCCGGTCAGCCACACCGACCGGACCAGGATCCGGCAGCTCATCGAACTGCCCGCCCGCTGGGCCGGCAACGACCGGACGCGCGGCTTCTACGACCAGTAGGCCGCGCCTGGCGACGGGCCTGGTGACGGGCCTGACGACGGATGGCCGCCGGCGCCGGGCACGGACGTCGACCGGGCTCCGGTCCGCGCAGCCGGGGATCCGCCGGGCCCGGCCCGGGCCCGGCGACGCTGATCACACCTGCAGCCAGCGGCGGTGACGCCGGCGGGACGCCTCGGGCCAGAAGTCGATGAAGTCCCGTTCCGCGGTGCGGGCCCGGAGCTCCTCCAGGCCCAGCAGGAGCCCGAGGGTGAAGGCGGTCGGCTCGCCCGCCTGAACCGCCGACGTCCCCCACTGCCGCAGCTGCCCCTGGGCGATCGTGGCGTCCTGGTGGGTGCCGAGCAACTCCTGGATCTGCTCGGCAAGTCTGGCGAACGCCGCCGCGTCGGGCCCGAAGACCGCGCCGGCCGTCTCGGCCGCGTACCGCAGCCGCTTCGCCTGCTTGCGGGCGCTGTGCAGCTGGATGTCGCGTTCGTGGCCGGGCGGGGTGGCCAGGGCCGCGTTGACCTTGCGGGTCAGCCGGTTGTCGGCGCGTCCCACCAGCTTCGGCAGGACGATCCTGGCGGGCTGCGCGGCAAGCCTTCCCGGCTGCGTGGCGGACGTCTCCAGCAGCCCGCGGACCAGGTCCTTCAGGTCCGTGACCAGGGTCAGGTAACGCTCGCTGCGCAGCATCGTCAGCGCCTCGGTACGCGCCTGCTCCTGCCCGGCGAGCAGTTGGCTGTCGATCGTTTCGGCGACGGGGCCGTGTACCAGTTCGGCCGGCAGTGACGCCACCCGTCCGTCGAAGTACTCGACCATCACCTCGGCGTCGCGGGCGGCGGACAGCGCGCCGGCCAGGTCACGCAGTTCCCCGTCCAGGTGGGCCGCGCGTGCGTCGTCGAACAGGGGCGCGAACGTACGCAGCGTGCTGCGGAACCGGCGGGTGGCCACCCGCATCTTGTGGACCGCGTCCGGAACGTCGAGACGGACGTGCGGGTCGGCGGCGAGCAGCGCCTGGACCTGGGCGGCCAGGTAGGCCCCGACCACCTCGCCCACCGGGGAGCGCGGCCGCAGCTTGCCGGGCGAGGGCAGCACCTCGGAGCGGGGCTGTCGCGCCAGCGCCGGGCCGAGCACCCGGGAGAGCTTGGACGCGTCCGGGGACACCGACGCACCCGCGGCCGTGAGCAGCGCGCCGACCTCGTCCAACAGGCTGGTGTCATCACCGGTGCCGACGTGTTCGACCTCGATCTCGTGCCACAGCTGCCGCTGCCCTTCCGCCGACGGTCCTTCCGATCCTTGCGCCGGCTGCGCCCCCGCCGACGGGTCCCCCTGTTCTCCCTGTTCCCGCTGTTCCCGGTTGGCCGCCGCGCCGAGGGTCCAGGCACTGACCTGGTCGTCGACCACTTCGGCCCGGTCGGCGCCGGCGGCGTCCCGGAGCCGGATGGAAGTACGGTCGGTCACCAGCCGGGCCACCGGTCGCAACGGTGTGTCACGAAGATGGACGCGCACCAGATCAACGAGGCCGTCCGGTGGCGTCAGCTCGTCCACCGGGGTGTCTGCCGCGCCGAGCGGACGCTGGATCTCCTCCCGTTCGCCGGCACGCAACGGCAGCTTGAGATGCCATCCTTCGTCCTGCCCGCCCGTCCGGCGCCGTAGTGTGATCTTGTTCTGGGCCAGCCGGAAATCGTCGGAGTCGTAGTAGACGGCCTCCAGGGTCGCCCGTTCCGGTTCGCTGACCGCGGCCACACCCGGCAACTGTTCCAGGGCGGGCAGCACGAAACCCGGATCGACGGCAAACTTGCGCTCTATTTCTCTCAGCCCGCCGCCCACGGTCACCCTCCGTCATATTCGCATGATGCGATCGCCGCCTGCGTTCCCGCCACGGCCGCATCCGGACAATCCGACGCGGCTGGGGCGGCCAGCCGGCCCGGCACAGCACGACCATCCGGGACAGGATTGACCGCATCCGACATGTCGCGGCGAGACCACCGTTGACTGTTGTTCATCCCATGTTAAACGTATGACAGTCTGGCGGTTTCCCGAACAGCGATCACGATGTGGGCAGCCAGGAGACCCTGCCGGCCAGGACGACATAACCAACAAAAGCCACAATGTCGATCAGAGCGTGCGCCACCACGAGCGGGCCGACCCGTCCCCGACGTTGATAGATCCACCCGAACAGCAGGCCCATAACCAGATTTCCGGCGAAACCGCCAAGCCCCTGGTACAGATGGTACGAACCGCGCGACACCGCGCTCGCCGCCAGCGCGGCACGCTCGTCCCAGCCAAGCTGACGCAGTCGCGTCAGCAGGTAGCCGACCACGACGACCTCTTCGAGCACCGCGTTCTGCACCGCGGACAGCACCAGGACGGGGATACGCCACCACACGTCCGGCAGGCTGGTGGGGACCACCGTCAGGTTCGCGCCCGAGTGCCAGGCGAGCAGGTACAGCCCGAGCCCGCCACCGCCGACGACCGCGGCGAGCCCGGCCCCGAAACGGGCGTCGCGGGCCAGCCGGCCGCGGTCGAGGCCGATCGTGGCCAGCCCCCCGCTGTCCCGGGCGAGCAGGTGCAGCGCCAGGAAGGCGGGGACGATCGCGGTGGCGATCCCGGTCAGCTGCAGGGCGATGTCGAGCCACGGGCGCCCTGGCGCCGCCGACGAGTTCAGCTCGGCGACCTGCTGGCGGACCGGCCCCGGGGCGGTCAGATCGCCGACGTAACGGACGAGTGCCCACAGCCCGGACGCCCCCAGCGAGACGCCCAGCACCAGCCACACCTCGTGAGTGAGCAGCCGCCGGGAACGCACGCGACCGGCGCCATGGTCTCCTCCGTGGTCGCTGCCGCGCTCGTCACCGCCGTCACCGCTGGAGCCGCCAGGGCTGCTGGGGCTGCCGCCTGGTTGCGCAGCGTCACCAAGCTTCCCGGCCGGTTCGTGCCGCGGTCGCTCTCCCGGGGCCACCCCGGCAGCGTCGCCGGTGCGTGTGCCGGTGTCCGTTCGCGCCGCTGCCCGCCCGTCGCCAGTTAGCCTCACCTGGCGAACGTAACGGCCCGAGCGAATCGGCCGACCGGGGCCGGCAGCCCACGCACCGGTCCGCGCCCGCACCGGGCGTTGTGCACACGTACGCCCGGTGCGGGCCGGCGCGAGCCAGCACCGGCGGGACAGCAGCTGAACGGCGGGACGGCGGGTCAGTGACGCGGCTCGCCGCCGGCGGGTTCCGGGTCGGCGAACACCCTGAACAGCAGGAACAACGCCGGTAGCAGGACAGCCACCCCGCAGCCGATCGCGATCAGCATGGCCCGCAGGTTCTGCGCGGGTGCCGCGGCCGCGACGACGGCGACCTGCCCGACCACCAGGTCCGGGTACTGGGCGACGGCCCAGCCCCACAGCACCCCGGCCACGGCGAGGCCCGCCGCCAGCCGTGCCGCGGTGTAGTGCCGCCGCCAGACCAGGACCAGCGCGCCCACCCCACCGCACACCGACACGGCCACGAACGGGACGCCACGGGTGGGGAACCGCTGCGCGACCACCGGCGCGTCCCGCCACAGCAACGGCAGCAACGCGGCCGCGAGCGCCCCCGCGACCATCGCGCCACCGAGCGCCCGGCGCCGGAAACCGGCCACCAGATGCTCGCTCCCCGGTCGCCGGGACGCGTCCCGGCACAGGTAGACAGCGGCGAGAAAAGCGGTCGCGGCGACCGCGAAGGCGCCGGCCAGCAGCCCGAACGCGCTGGTGAACGGGGCGGCCGCGGCATCGCGGCGGCCGACGCCGCTCGCCATGGCCGCGCCGCACACGCCCAGCATGAACGGCGTGACCGTGGACGCGGCCGCGAACACCCGCCCCCACCAGTGGTCGGGGCCGGCCGCCCCGGCGCCGTAGGCACGGTAGACGTAGGCGCTGCCCCGCAGCACGATGCCGACGAGCGCCAGCGCCATGGGCAGCTCCAACGTGCTGCCGAGCACGCCGAACGCCTCCGGGAACCCGGAGAACATCGCCACGATCACAAAGATCAGCCAGACGTGGTTGGCCTCCCACACCGGGCCGAGGGCGGAGGAGATCAGCGCCCGCTGCTCGGCGGCGTGCCGTCCGTGGGCGAACAGGTCCCACACGCCGGCGCCGAAGTCAGCGCCGCCGAGCAGCGCGTATGCCGTCAGCCCGCCGACCATGACCAGCAGCAGGGCGTCCGCGGCGGTCATCGCTCCACCCCCGCCGACCGCGCGGGTTCCGCCGGGACGGCCTCGCCCCTCCCGGCCTTGTTCCTTCCGGCCTCGTTGTCCCTTCCGGCCTCGTTCCTGTCCCTCTCAGCCTGTGGTACGGCATCCGCCGCCTCGGGCGTGGCCTCGTAGGTGGGCCCGCCGGTGGCCATCCGCCGCAGGATGAGTACCAGCGCCGTTGCCAGCCCCAGATAGAGCAGGAGCGTGCCGCCGAAGGCCCAGCCGAGGCCGGGGCTGTGGGTCACCGCGTCCGTCACCAGCATGCGGCCGTAGACGATCCAGGGCTGCCGGCCACCCTCGGTCACCTCCCAGCCGGCCAGCATCGCAATCATGGATGCCGGCCCGGTGGCGCTCGCCGCCAGCAGCCAGCCCCGGCCGGTCGGGAGCGTCGGGCGGACGCCACGCCGTCGACGGCGCGCCGCCACCACCGCCACGGCCACGGCCAGCCCGACGAGCGCCGTCCCGAGGGCCACCATCGTGTCGAAGGCGAGGTGGACGAGCAGGGCGTTCGGGCGCTGCTCCGGCGGGACGGCCGCAAGTCCCGTCACCATGTGGTCACGGCTCCAGCCGGTCATCAGTGACAGCAGGTCGGGGATCTCGATGCCGTGCCGGACCTCGCCGGTGGCGTCGTCGTAGATGCCGCCGAGGGTCAGCGGCGCGTGTGACCGTGTCTGGTAGAGGGCTTCCATCGCGGCCAGCTTCAGCGGCTGCTGGGCCGCGACCACGCGCGCCGCCCAGTCGCCGACGACCGCCTGGAGCGGGGCGCAGGCGAGCACCGTGACCAGGCCGACCCGCAGGCCGCGGCGGTGGTAGGCGTCCCGGCGTCCGCGCAGCATCCCGACCGCGTACACGCCGGCGACGGCACCGCCGGTGCACATCAGCGCCGCGAGCAGCATGTGGATCACCTGCGCCGGGGTGGCCGGGGAGAGGAAGGGCGCGAGCGGCTCCGCGCTGACGACCCGCCCGCCGACCTCCCGCACGCCGCGCGGAACGTTCATCCACGCGTTCGCGGTGATGATGAACAGGGTGGACAGGGTGCCCGCGATGGCGATCGGGAACATCGTCAGCCAGTGAGCCCGTGGGGACAGCCGCTTCCAGCCGTAGAGGTACAGGCCGATGAAGATCGCCTCGATGAAGAACGCGAAGCCCTCGAGCGTGAACGACAGGCCGAGCGCGCCTCCGTAACGGGCCATGAACGCCGGCCACAGCAGGCCGAACTCGAAGGACAGCACCGTCCCCGACACCGCGCCGACCGCGAACAGCACGGCGAACGCCCGCGCCCACCTGCGGGTGAGGGCGAGCCAGACCGGATCACCCGTGCGGATCCAGCGGCGTTCGGTGTACAGCAGCAGCCAGGGCAGGCCCACCCCGAAGACCGCGAAACAGATGTGGAAGGCCAGCGAGAACGCGGTCTGGCCACGAGCAAGATCCGTGGACGCGGCGAGGATCATGCGCGATCCCTCCTGCCCCCGCCCCACGGCTCCCATCCGGAGCCCATGCGAACGGGAGATCATCTCGAAAGATCTTCTACGCTCTGTCGAATTTCTACGCTTTGTAGAATACGGGACGTCCGCCGGCAGCATCCGCCGCCGGTCGCAGGTCACAGCCGGACTCCCAATGGGGGCACAGAACTTCGTGGAGCGTCGTACAGTGAGATACATGGCGCGCCTTGGTGACCTTGAGAGGTCAGTCATGGACGTGCTGTGGGACGTCGACGTCTGGCTGACCGCGCGTGAGGTGGCTGCCCAGCTCGACCACGAACGCGACCTCGCCTACACCACGGTCCTCACGGTGCTCGAGCGTCTCGAGCGCAAGGGCTTCGTCCAGCGGGAACGCGCGGAACGCGCGCACCGCTACCGGGCGTCGAGCAGCCGGGACGCCGTCGTCGCCGAGGCCATGCTCGCCGCCCTGGACACCACCGAGGACCGCGGCTCGGCGCTGGTGCGCTTCGTCGGTTCCGTCTCCCCGGCCGAAGCCGAGATCCTGCGCCGGGCCCTCGCCCCGTCACCGGAGGCCGCACCCGAGCACGACGGCGCGACCGTCGCCGGGACCGGCCTCGCCTCGGGTGATCCTGTCTCGACCGGTCTCGCCGCCGTCGTCACCGCCTCGGACGGCCTCGCCATCGGCGTCCTCGGTGAGGCGACCGACGCGGAAGTCAGCGAGGGCTCCGACGTGCCAGAACGCGCTGGCGCCGAGGGCACCCGCCGCACGGCCACCGCGCCGGAGATCACGAACTCAGGGGTCACCAGCTCGGAGGCCACCGCCTCGTGACCTTCGTATCGGACGCCGTACCGGACACGACACACGCTCAAACCGAACCTCTGTCTGCGGCTAGAGGTACTGTTCACCCGCTATGACGACCGCGGCCATCCTCGCTCTGTTCGCAGGTGTGCTCGCATGGCCCGTTCCCCGCCTGCTCGCCAGGGCGCACTGGCCGTCCCGCTGCCCACGATCCGCGATCGTGCTGTGGCAGGCGATCGGTCTTGCCGGCGGGGTGTCGGCGCTGCTCGCGGTGATCGCGTTCACGTTCGCGCCGCTTTCCACCGACCTGCCGCTGGGCGTGCTCGACCACGCCGATCACGTGGCCGCCGGCGACCCTCTCGCCGGGCTCGGCTGGATCAACGTGATCGGGCTCGGGGTGGCGTCCGCGCTGGCCGCCCGACTGTTCGGCGTCCTCGCCCTGTCCACCGCGCAGACCCTGCGGCATCGTCGCCACCACCGCCACCTGGTCGACCTCGCCGGCCAGGACCACGGCGAGCACGACGCGACAGCGGCGTCCTCAGCCCGGCCGGGGGACGCCGGGGACGGCGGATGCCAGCCGCCGGACGGGCTGCCCGCCTGCGCCGGGGAGATCCACCGGCGCGGACGGCTGCGCGTCCTGGACCATCCGGTCGCGGTCGCCTACTGCCTGCCCGGCGTCCGCCACACCCGGGTCGTCGTCTCCAGGGGGCTGCTGGCCGCGCTCGCCCAGGACGAACTGGAGTCCGTCCTCGCGCACGAGGAGGCCCACGCCCGCGGCCGGCACGACCTCGTCATCCAGCCCTTCGTGGCCTGGCAGCAGACCTTCCCGTTCCTCCCGCCCGCGCGCGACGCGACCGCCGCGGTGTCCCTGCTGGTCGAGATGCTCGCCGACGACGCCGCCGCCCGCCGCACCAGCTGCCGGACCCTGGCCCGGGCGCTGGCCCGGCTCGGGGTGGCCCGCTTCCCGGTGCCGGCCGGGGCGGTCGGCATCACCGGCGTCTCCCATGGCAGGGCGATCCGCTCATTGCGGACGAGCGGCTACGGCAGGGTGCTGCGAGCCCGAGCCGGCTCCGCGCGCCGGTGGCCCGGCGGCGGCCTCAATGACCAAGGCGGCCGAGACGGCGCGGCGGGCCACCTGGCTGCCCAGCCCGCCCGCTCCTCCCCCATCCACGCCCCGGTGATCGCACGCATCTCACGCCTGCTGGAGCCCACGCGCCGGGCGCCGCTGTGGGCCCATGTCGCGATCTACCTCACCGCCGCCGCTATCTGCGCCTTCCCCGCCGCCGTCCTGCTCGCAACCTGACCTGGACGGCCCGGCCCGGCCGACCGTCTGCCTGCCACCCGTGTCAGCAGCCCCGCGGCCAAAGATCGACAGCAGAGTTTATACAGACCCGCACTGTGCGACCGCGTATAAACTTGCCCGTCCCTGCCCCTCCTCGCGGGCTTGCGAACGACGACCCGAAAGAAGCCTGCACCCGGACAGATCCGCCGTCAGGCGCCATCCCACTCGTGACCAGTTGTCCCTGTCCGGACCGTCCGGCCCGGTGAGCCCGGTCGGCCTGTTCGGCCCGACTGGGTCCCGGCCTGGCCGGCCGGGGAACGCGGGACCTGGCCCGTACCGGATTCCCGGCCCGGACGACCGCCCCTCGGTCACCTGCACCAGCAGTCCCCGCCTACGAAGATCGGCCAGCCAACGACGCGCCTGATAGACGTCCACCGCGCACAGGTTCTGAACGGTCCGGTTCGTGATCCAGCCGTACTCCCGCACGTGCTCGACGACCCGCCGGTCGATCTCGTCGGCGTTGCGCACCCGGTAGGCAAGAGCTGTCCCGAGCGCCATCCGGGCATGCTCGCGCAGCCGGTAGCGGCCGTAGCGCCGGCGTGCGGTCGAGCGTGAGATGTCAAGCAGCCCATCCTGGCCGGTGGCCAGACGCCGGAGAATCGACTCAGCCTCCTCCGCGGGCCGTTGGAGGCGGGGAGCGATCGCGGCCGCGGTGACATTCTCATGATCACAGAGATATAGAACGATCATCAGCGTATCCGTGTCCTCGCGTTCCGCGTCGGGCAACGCCGCGACGAAACGCGCGATGGCCACGTTGGGCGCGCCCCCGACCATCGACACCGTGACATGATCGAATTCCGCTCGGATGAACGGCAGCGCACGGCCTGACCGGATCATCTCCCGGTACATGCGGTCGACCCCACGACCGGTCTCCTCGGACAGGCCAAGCGTCCGTACCGCGCCCATCAGCCGCGGGTTCCGCGGTCTGGAAGCCGCCGTCAGGATGTTGTCGACGGTGATCCCGGACACCAACGGCCCAGGTGACGTCACGGTGAGGATCTGCGGCGAATGGTCGATGACCACCGAGTGAGGCTGATGGACGTCCCGGTGCACAAGCGCGTTCATCACCGCCTCCCGCACGGCCAGATCCGGGAAGTCCTCGATCTGAAGCTGCTGGCCGGTGGGGAGCGTCACGGGGGTGAGGTTCCGGCGTGCGTTCACCAGCCGCAGGACTTCCAGGTAGGACAGCGCCAGGGGCATGTCGAGCCGTTCCACCGCTCGGGGCTCACCACCTGGGGAGTCCCGGTAGAGGTACACGACGGTGTGCGTGGACGGTCGGCACAGCAGGATCTCACCGGCACGGGTGAGCTTCCCACCGTCCGTCACACCGAGCGCGGACAGCAGATCGGGTGTGCGGAGCTCAGCGTAACCACGACGAAGATCTGTAAGTGACGCCAGCAGGCGCCGGCACGCGGCAAGGGCCTCGGGCTCGACGTCGTCGACCGTGCGCTGTGTCCTGGTCGCGCTCGGGTCGTACCCACTCCGCTCCTGGCGGACGAGCACGATCTCCGCCGGTGACATGGGATGGCAGTCCGTGCCGATCCGCCGCCTGGCCCGCCCCTGACTGTCGGCATGAACCTCGATGCCTCGTGGAACACGCAGTTCCAGCAGACGGGCATCGGCGAAGACCCGTTCACGGACGTCGACGAGCAGTGGCGGCTGGCTGAGCTGGTAGACCCGCGACTTCAAGCGCTCGGCGTCGGTGTCCGTGCCTACAAAGGCCGCCGCACCTGGCGTCCGGTCCGCCACTCCGAGCACGACGATCCCGCCGTCGCCGTTGGCGAAGCACAGGCACGCGTCCACGATGATTCGCTCAAGCTCGCCCTGAACCTCGGACGCGCTCCGGCGCCCACGAGCGGTCGGCGCCTCCTTGAAGTCGAGGGTCGCGGTCTCCTCCCGCTCGGCCATCGACCCGGCCAGGATGCGGGCAAGCGCCGCACCGATGCTGGCATCGGTGCCGTCCACACGCACCCTCCCGATGACAACGACGCTGAGGCTGCCCCGAGTTTATACAGACCCACACTGTGCGACCGTGTATAAACTCGCCCTCCCTTGCGGATGACCGTCGCCCTCGTCGAGGCCGCCCGGCGGCGGCGTCCTCGACGATCTGGCATTGGACACTGGGCTCGCTGGCACTGCCGCGGAACACCCAGCCCGGCGTCTCACCTGAGCCTGCCTCACAGCCAATCCGGTGGCTCCCGCTGGAGCGGGTTTCGGACTCCCGGTTGGCCCGATGATCGCGAACCGACAGGATTTGCTGGTCCCGGCCAGTTTCGGAAGGGCGGAGCGAAGAAGATCTTCACGCGGGCTCGCGAACAATGACGATGGCCCGCCTGGAGCTCGCGCGCCACCCTTGATTGCTAGCATGCGATCGTGGGTGACGAGGATGTCAAGCAGTTCAACGTGTACCTGCCGATCGGGCTGATCAAGCAGGTCAAGCACCGCGCCATCGAGTCGGGGCTGTCCCTTTCGGCGCTGGTCGCCGAAGCACTACGCGACTACCTCGACGACGCCCACGGACAGCGACCGCAATCGCCTGGATCGGAGACCTGACATGACGACCGAAGGCATCGAAGCCGTGTTCCTGGAAACCCACAACTGGGGCAAGGCGGCGAGTTTCTTCCAGGCGCTGGGTTTCGAGCTCGAGTTCGAGACCGACCACAATTCGGGCCAACTCCGTAACGGCAGCGGTCCTTATGTGTTCATCGCGGAGGTCCCCGAGGACCGGGAACCCCGGGCACAGATCGTGCTGAAGGTGCCCGATGCGGACGCGTTCCGTCCCGACCCCGCCGTCGAGGCGGTCTCCCCGTTCGAGGACACCCACTACGGGACCAGGGAGATGACCGTCCGTGACCCCGATGGGCGTCTGTGGAGCCTCCAGGCCCCTGGCCGGAAGTGACACGAGGAGCGAGAACACGAGGAGCGAGAGCACCATGGCAGACCGGCAGGCCGAGGCACCGGACAGCACCGCGGTGCGCGTCGCCCTCTGGCGGGCGATGCACCTCCACGTCGACTCGCCGCCACACGTGCTCGCCGACGAGATCGGTCTGCGGCTGGCCGCCCCTGACGATGGCTGGCGCACCCGCCCGGACATGGACCCGCACGCCACCAGCAGGTTCCGGGCATCCATCGTGGCCCGTGCACACGCCTCATCGAGGACCTGGTTGCCGAGGAGGCCGACCGTGGCACTGCCCAGTACGTCATCCTGGGGGCCGGCCTGGACACCTTCGCCCAGCGCAGGCCGGAGATCGCCGCTCGCCTGACGGTGTTCGAGGTCGACCAGCCCCGCCCCCAGGCCTGGAAGCGCAGGCACCTGATCGAACTCGGCTACGGCATCCCCGACTGGCTGCGACTGGTACCGGTCGACTTCGAGGCGAGCGGGGACTGGTTGAAAGAGTTGTCCGTCGCCGGCTTCGACTCCGACCAGCCGGCCCTCGTCGTCTCCACCGGCGTCACCATGTACCTCACCAAGGAGGCCACCGCGGCCACCCTGCGTCAGATCGCCGGGCTCGCCCCCGGCTCGACGACCGCCGTGACGTTCCTGCTGCCCGTCGACCTTCTCGACGAGGCCGATCGTGCCGGGCTACAGGCGTCAAAGAAAGGCGCGCAGGCATCCGGCACACCGTTCATCAGCTTCTACACGCCGGACGAAATGCTGACGCTGGCCCGCGAAGCCGGCTTCAACGACGTCCGACACGTATCGGGAGCCGCGCTCGCCGAGCGCTACTTCGCCGGTCGGACCGACGGCCTCCGCCCGTCAAGCGGAGAGGACGTGCTGGTAGCCACCACCTGAACCATCTCAACCCACGCCAGCAGGTAGCACAAGTGCTGTCAGCTGCTCACTACGGTCCTGCCCGATATCGCGCCTCATCGACATGATCAGACGGTTGACAGCGGCAACGTAAGGCCGGTGAACCTCCAGCCATTCTTATGATGCTGGAGGTCCAATCGATAACTCCGTCGTCGCAATCGCCTCGCGAATGTTCCGTAGACACCCGTATGCATGATCGGAAGCCTCGGTCACACCACGGGGAGCTACCAGATCGACTTGATATCTAATTGTCAGCAGAGAGTTCTCTCGAAATGCCGCCATCACCGTTTCCCTGCCGACCGGAGTGCCTACAGCGACCGCTTGCAGATTTCTGCCCGTGGTTGTGAGAGCCATCAGGTACTGTCCGTAGATCTGCCTTCGCGTTTCGTCACGTCGATCAGTCCGGTCACGCCGCCACCGCACCGAGTCGAGGAGCAGTGTTGACCCAGCTCCCACGACACCACCGACAAACACGCTTAGCGCCTCGCCGCCGAACCCTCCGGCGGGCAGCACCATCGGCCACCGGCTGGACACCATCAACATCGACGATCTTCAGTGCGAGCACGGCTACCAGTACCAGCAGGCCTACTTCCAGTCGAAGCTGGTCAACCTGATGTTCACCTACGAACTTCAACGACGGCTCGCCGCGGCCAAGGTGGACACGAGGCGCTGGTCCGGGCAGGCTTCTGGGATTTACGTGTGATCATGCTTTCCGTGTTCGAGCCCCCCCGGGGGCGGTAGGGCCTTCATAGGCTCTGGAAGAAAGCACGGATGTCGGCGGCGAGCAGCTCGGGCACCCCAAGCCCTGCGAAGTGGCCGCCACGGTCGGCCTCCGTCCACCGGGCGATCGGCATCCGCCGCTCGGCGTACGGCCGGATCAGGCGGGTGATGCCCTCGGGCAGGACGAGGACGCCGACCGGTTGGACGGTCCGCCATGATGGCGGGCCGCCGGTTTCCCGGTGCAGGCGCGGCGCCGTGCCGCCGGTGCCGGTCAGCCAGAAGGCCGAGGAAGTAGTTCGACTGGCATACTTCCCTGGACGCCCCCGGTTCTTGCCCGCGGGGTGCGGAGATCCGTGACGGCGGTG
>NZ_CAAAFS010000047.1:0-2142 GCF_900634755.1 Protofrankia symbiont of Coriaria myrtifolia | reverse complement strand
AACCTAAACATCCGCTCTGTGATCCCGGAAGATTCCGCGGCCAACGCTGCGACTGACCGGCTGACAGCCAAGTTGACAGCCAAGACGGCGGACGAGGGTGGACACTGGCGGATGTCCATGGACGGAGCGCACCAGGTCGGCGGACGCCGTGGACGTCCACGGACGTCGATGGAAGATCCAGATCTAACTACGGATCAAGAGGTTGGGGGTTCGAGTCCCTCCGAGCGCACGTCAGGTTGAGGCAGGTCAGAGCCCCGCAGCCGATCACACGGCGCGGGGCTCTGGGCTTTCTGTAGCAGCGGGTGCAGCAACGGCCCTCAGCCCAGGAAGCCGTCGGGTGTGTTGCGGCGACGAAACAGGTCAGGCGATCGCGGCGATGTCCCCGTCGTCAAAGTAGATCGCCTGGTGCAGCCGGCCACCAAGAGCGGCAGCGTATCTGGCGACCACGTCCTGACCGGAGAGTGAGCCCTGCTCGATCTGCGAGATCCGACCCTTGGTCACCCCCATCCGCTCGGCCACCTGCTGCTGGGTCAGACCCCGCGCACGACGCACCTCGGCAAGCCGATGCCCCACCGCGACCGCAAGAAGCTCCTGCTTGCCGGCGGCGACCGCCTCCTCCCCACCGGCCCGGGCGACCTGCTCGGCACGGACATCAGCCCACCGTACGTAACCACTCATCGCCGATCACCCTCCTCCTGGCCGCGTTCCACCAGGTAGCTCTTGTAGCGTTGCTCCGCCAGTGGAATCGCTTCGTCGTACCAGGCGTTCCACTGCCCGGCTTTGTCCCCGGCAACAAGCAGGATGCTCGAACGCCACGGATCGAAACAGAACAAGATCCGTACCGTGCCCGGTCTGAGTTCCTTCAGGTTCGGCAGCGACGAGCCGCTGATCGTGTCGACCAGGGGTCTCCCCAGCCCGGGGCCGGTCTCCGCGAGCAGGTCGATCGCCTGGACGACCCGCGCGTGTGTCGCGGCGTCCAGGCCGTCGATCCAGTCACGGACCTCGTTGACGAGGTAGACGTCCCACTGCCGCCCGTCCATCAAACGAGTATAGCTCTCACTAAACCATGGCACCGCGAAGACCACCAAGATGACCATAGTCAGAACGACTGGCAGCCAAGTTGACAGCCAGGCCGGTGGACGAGGGTGGACGTTGGCGGACGCCCATGGACAGAGCCCACCAGGTCAGCGGACGGGGCGGACCTCTGCGAACGTCGACGGAAGATCTAAATCTAACTACGGATCAAGAGGTTGGAGGTTCGAGTCCCTCCGAGCGCACGCTGGTTGAGGCAGGTCAGAGCCCCGCAGCCGATCACACGGCGC
This sequence comes from Protofrankia symbiont of Coriaria myrtifolia, assembly GCF_900634755.1. Classification (NCBI taxonomy): domain Bacteria; kingdom Bacillati; phylum Actinomycetota; class Actinomycetes; order Frankiales; family Frankiaceae; genus Protofrankia; species Protofrankia symbiont of Coriaria myrtifolia. The sequence continues at coordinate 820 of NZ_CAAAFS010000047.1, read as the reverse complement.
GGGGCTCTGGGCTTTTTTGATCTCTAGTACTGCAATTTGTACTGCAATTGGGAACGATCAGCCTTCGTCGGACCCGTCGAGACCCCGATGACCATCACGCACCGTAGCCACGCCCACCCCCCTGCGATCTTGACTCTGTGGAACGAAGTGTCCAGATCGGCCTTCCTTGCGTCGGGAGCCAAACGATGGCATAGTGACCTACGCGATCCAAGGGGGGCCATTCGGGCACTGTGGATCGCCCAAGCCGGGAGCCACGGTGGACTTCCACTTCCTCCTCGCCCTCGTCCTCTCGCCTGGTGTCCTCGCCGGCTTCGTGACGATCACCAAGCATCGCCAATGGCTTCACCTTGTGCGCCATGTCTACGACCATGAGACCGCAGAAGGTCGAACCGTCGATCCCATCGCATTGTTGGAGACCGCCAAGAACCCCCGCGCCGCTCGACCATGACCCCGCCTACCTACCATGGGTCATCGATGTCTTCCTTCAACTCGTAATCCGGGTCAGGATGCCGTCCATGCTCGCCGCCGTCCCCCGCCGGACGTCTTTCAGGACATCGATGTAGATATCGGCTGTGGTCGCGATACGCCTGTGCCGGAGCAGGGCGCGGATCTCGTTCCCTCTGTGATCCGGAGCAGGTCAGCAGCGGGCGGGCCATGGCTTTCTCAAGCTCGTAGCGTGGTCACCGATGACGGCAGCGTCTCGGGATTCGGATGGCAGCCAGGGTGGCAGCCAAGCCGGCCGATTACTGTGGACGTCGGCGAACGTCCACGGACGAGACCAGGCCCGCGACATGCGCCGACGGATGTCAGCGGATATAGG
>NZ_CAAAFS010000046.1:0-12436 GCF_900634755.1 Protofrankia symbiont of Coriaria myrtifolia | reverse complement strand
CACTAGCGCGACGCAACCTCCGCGTCAACGGACACTTCCAGAGCGACGGCGCCACTTGCGCCGAGCACGCCTACGGCGAAGTCAGGGACTTCTTCCGTCATCGCCCGTGCACCGCTCTCCATCGCGCCCAGTTCCAGATCAGCGACAAGCAGGGCGACGTCATCCTGGTCGCTGTGTCCTGGGTACAGATGCCCAACGTCAACGATGCCGCCGCGTACAAGCAACTCGTCGACACCTACGGAACAGGCAACATCACCGAGCTATCGCGCGAGAGCGGACGCTACCATACCGTCCGCTACACCGGAGTCCGCTACATCTCCAGCATCGACGGCGCCGTCATCGCCAACGCCCAGGCCGAGCCCGTCGCACGAGGCGCGGCTGGCATCGCACTGGCCACGATCATCAACAACTCCGTCCTGTGACAGGCGTCCCCACGCGACCGTCCGTCGCGATCGCCAGGACCCAGAGGAGCCGCTGATCTGGACCACGTTCCGCATGGCCAGCGCATCGCAACCGGTGGACCGCGTTCGGGGCCGGTGGGTGAAGATGACAGCAAATCTGACAGCCAAGCCCGCGGACGACGACGCACACCCGCGGACGCGGGCGGACGGCCGAGCGCAGGTCAGTGGACGCGGCGGACTTCGGTGAACGTTCACGGATGATCCAGATCTAGCTACGGATCAAGAGGTTGGGGATTCGAGTCCCGCCGAGCGCACGCTGGTTGAGGCAGGTCAGAGCCCCGCAGCCGATCACACGGCGCGGGGCTCTGGGCTTTTATGATCTCTGGTACTGCAATTGGAAACGATCAGTCCAGCCGACACCACCGAGGCATGGACCGAGATCCACCGCTCGCGAAAAGTTCCAAATCATAGCACAGGACTAGCTATAGACATTCATAAGCAAAACTCATCTATATCATCTCAGTAGCATGCTTTTAACAGATTGTAAGATCAGAGCCCCTGCGTCGGCAGGTTGCCGGACATACCGCATCATCTGGCCGGTGGATCGCAGCACGGAGATGAGCGGTGGGGATGCCAGCACCGTCGGTGTCGGCATCCCGCGGCGACGATCGTGCGCCGATACGGCGGCGGCACCGCACGACGGTTACGAGGTACAGGCGCAGGCGCCACGGGTGGGCCTGGCGGACATCTCCCTCGACGTGGCCAAGGCGCAGCGTGGTGACGAGGATGCCTTCAAGGTGATCTACCGGGCGGTACAGCCGGGGTTACTGCGCTACCTGCGGGTGCTTGTCGGTGACGACGCCGAGGACGTGGCGTCCGAGGCGTGGTTGCAGATCGCCCGGGATCTGCCGTCGTTTCGCGGAGATTCCAACGGGTTCCGCGGCTGGGCGGCGACGATCGCCCGCCACCGTGCTCTGGACCACATACGCCGCCAGCGACGCCGTCCCCAGCACGACGTGCCGGTCGAGCAGATGACCGATCTGCCCTCTCCCGACGACACCGCCGGACGGGCGCTGGAAACGCTGTCGACCGATACGGCGATACGGCTGATCGCCGGCCTGCCACGCGATCAGGCCGAAGCCGTGCTCCTGCGGGTGGTCATCGGGTTGGATGCTCAGACCGCCGGACGCGTGCTGGGCAAGCGTGCGGGCGCTGTCCGCACCGCGGCATATCGCGGGTTGCGCCGTCTGGCCGAACAGCTCGGAGCGGACGGAAACCCGGCGGGTGAAGATGGTCAAGATGACACGATGTGCTGAAGACAGTGACTGCCAGTTGGGTGTGACACCAGTGAGAGCTTGGACGCTGAAGGACGTGAGATGAGCACCTACCGACCCCGTCGGATCGACCGGGAAGACGCAGAGCGGATGCTTCGCGGCGTCCCGGTCGATCCGACGGCAGGTTCGGGCCCCCTCGCCGGCCTGCTCGCCGCCGTGGCCGCTCCGGCCCGTGCCGACGAGCTCGCCGGGGAGGAAGCGGCTGTTGCCGCCTTCCGGGAGGCGCGTCTTGTTCCTGTCAACCAGCTCCGGAGAGAACCGATGATCAAAATTGCCCTCGCGAAGCTCCTCACGGTGAAGATCGCAGTTGCGGCGGTCGCTGCTACAACTGTTGGTGGTGTCGCTGTCGCCGCCAGCACTGGTGCTCTGTCCTCGCCCGGTGAGCACGAAGCCGCCGCCGGCATCACAACCTCCGCCTCCGCTCAGGCGGCCGATCCGTCGGCTCATGTTCCGGACGCGGGCGCCATTGCCCCGGCGGCGCTGCCCGCGCTGTGCCACACCTACACGGCCGCCGCGGCGGAGCACCCGGACAGGTCGGGCAAGGCCCTCGACGAGCCGACCTTCTCCCCGTTGATCGCCGCGGCGGGTGGCAAGGGCAAGGTCGCAGCCTATTGCGGCGAGATACTCAAGGTCCCCGCATCAGCCGCGGAAGTCGCAGGCCAGACGGTCGGCGGTGTCTCAGCCACCGCAACCGTGGGCGGGGGTGTCAACGGCGTCGACGGCCAGGTCGGGGTCGCCGGCGGCTCCGTGGGCGCTTCCGTGTCGCAGGAAGGAGCGAACCTCGGCGTTTCCGTACCGCAGGGAGGAGCGGATGCGGGAGCCGGTGTGTCCCCGGCAGGAGTGGGCTCGGGAGCCGCTGTCTCCTCCCCGGGAGGAGCGGGTGCGGAAACCGGTGTGTCTCGGGGAGGCGCAGACCTCGGGGCTTCCGTGAAGCCTTGAGCGGCACCGGGGAACGGTAACGGTCATACAGCAGGGCCAAAGGCGGCGCGATCACGCTTCTTGCGCGTCCGGGGTCCCTGTCGGATCCGGGATTCCTGCCAGATCGGCGAAGCCGATCTGGCAGGTCCGGAAGCAGGTCCGCCGGACATGCCAGATCCGGCAAGCCCAAATCCTCGATCACTGATCCAGGTCAAGTTATTGCGGAGCAGATCGTGGCGTGCGTGGCCCGGCAGGTGCGGCAGGTCATCAACCTCGGCCGCCGTCATCGCCTCCGGGCCGAGCTCGACGCGGACAACGGCGTGTCGACGAAGCCGGGGGCGATGAGGTTGAGCCGGACCGGGTAGCGGTCCGCCATGATCTCGCTACACAGCGCCTTCAGTGCGCTGACATAGATCTCTGAGAAGCTGGGGAACGGCTGGACGACATCGAGCGGCGCGCGGGCGCGGATAGCCAGCGTGGCCTGCTGCAGCCGCTCACCCGCCTCGGGGCCGAGCGCGTACTCGCCGGTCAGCCGGCGATAGCCATCGAGCCATCCGATCATCCTTTCGATCTTCCAACGATGGCGGCCGAGGCGTTCACCGGACACTCGCCGGCGCCACAGCCACGGCGACTACGGCAAACACGGCTATTGCAACAGCCGCGACCGCCGGCGACGGGCCGGCTGGCCGCAACCCGGCGCTGGGATAGGTTCTCGCCGTGACTGGGGCACACGCCGTCGCCGTGTTCACGCTCGACGGAAACAGACCATGCCGGCGATGTTGACACGCCTCCGGCTACCTGCGGGGACAGAGCTGGGAGCCCTCGACGCGAGCTGGGAGCAGCCCCTGCCAGCAATCGCCGTCGTGTCGGCTCGCGCCCCCCTGCCGCATCCGGTCCAACCCATTTTCAACATCCACAGAAACACCAGGTAGGCCACACCAGGTAGGCCGTCAGCGACACTCCCTACCTGGCTGTGATCTGACGCAGCTCGGTCCAGCCAAGCCGTCGTAACACCAGCTGCTCCGCCGCCGGCAGCCAAAATGTCGACGACACCCGCAACGACCGGGGCCACGGCGGTTGGGGATGTTCGGAGCGCGCCGCCGAGCGCACGCTGGTTGAGGCAGGTCAGAGCCCCGCAGCCGATCACACGGCGCGGGGCTCTGGGCTTTTCTGATCTCTAGTACTGCAGTTCGTACTGCAATTGGAAACGATCAGTTCTCGGACACCACGGCCCCGCCCTCCTCATCGTCACGTTCCGTAGCATCCGGCCGAGTGGGCAGGGCCAGCCGATCAAGAATGGTGTCCATGCTCACCGCCGTCCCGCGCCGGACGTCTTCGAGGACATCGATGTAAATGTCCGCCGTGGTGGCAATACGCGTGTGGCGGAGCAACGCCCGGATCTCGTTGAGGTCCATCCCGGCACGGAAAAGGAGCGTGGCCGATGTGTGCCTAAGATCATGAACACGAGTCCGGCGGACACCCGCATCCGCACAGACCTTGTCCCACCAGCGGTTGACGTTCCGCGGCTGGATCCCACGGCCGGTGGCCGTGGTGAACACGAGTCCGTCATCGTGTCAGACCTTCGCCGCCTCTTTCGCCGCGCCCTGCCGCGCCTTGTGCTCGCGGAGCACGACAACGACCATCTCCGGCAGCGCAAGGGTCGCCTTCGACCTCTTGGTCTTCAACTGGTCGTCCTCGACCAACTCCCACCGCTTCCGGCCCGCGTCCAGATCGACGACATCCCAGCGCAGCCCGAGCGCCTCCCCCTTGCGCAGACCCAGCGCCAACATGACCATCCACAACGCGACAAGCCGATCAACCAGCGCCACCGCCAGCACCCGGCTCGCTTCCGCCTCGGTCAGCGCCCCCACGTGAGACACCCTCTGAAGGAGTGGTGCCTGTCAACCGGTTGTGTTGTGGGGGTTGGGCCTGCGGCCGTGCCACCGGAATGATTCCCGCCGTCCGGTCCACGGCGGGTGACGCCAGGCCAACCAAGTGTTGGCTCGGCATCACTCATTCATCGCCCAGCGTTACAGCGGGAGCCCGGACCCGCACGGAACGGGTTGGCGGTGCTGGGGGTCGAGGGCGTTGAGTACCAACTGGACAGTGGTCACGTCGTAAGGCATCCCGACATGCCCGACGAGGTCGTTGGGGCAGAAGGTCTGCACGGCCTGGTTGGTGGCGTTGGGGCCCGCCGGCAGATAGCTCACCGCTTCCGGTGGTGTGGCCACCTCGTCGTGAGTGGTGATGATGTTGGTGTAGGTGACGCTCGGGAACGTGGCCTGCGGCGAGTTCAGCGCATTGAACGCGGGCCAGGTGGACAATTCGTAACAGGCCGGGCAGCCCAGAATTTCGATCGTCTGCCAACCGGGCGCCATGTTGAGAATGGTCAGCAGTCCGCTGATGGTGGGCGGGGCCATGGATACCGGTGAGATCCCGACGAAGGTCGACACGTGTGTTGTGCCATAATTCTTCATGTAGAGCCGGGAGATAAATCCGCCTTCGGAGTATCCGACCAGTTTTACCCGACTGGCTCTGGTGCCGGACACCACCTGGTTGACGAAGTCGTTCAGTTCGCCCGCCGAGTTCTCGGTGTAGTCGATGCCACCGGCGTTGGCGGTGTACCAGAGCGTTCCGTAGGTCACGGTGTAGACGCAGTACCCGTTGTTGGCGAGTATCGGCGCGAGCGCCTGCCAGTTGACGTTCTGGTTTTCGGTGATGCCGTGCACGAGAATGACAGGTTCGAGACGTGCCGCGCTCGGCTTGCACGACCAGTCGTTCGCACCCGGGGGTGGGGAGGCGTTCAGTTGACCGGACGCGTAGGCTGATAACGCGTCCCAGTTCACCGGATACGTGGCCGCGGCCGCCGGGCCGCTGCCGATGACGATGGTCGTGGCAACGATCACTGTGACGACCGCGATGATGCAGCCCATCCTTGATCGTAAGTGATACTCCTTTTGTACTTTCCGATGCAAGGAATGCTCCTTTTTTAATTGTCAATGCGAGACGACGCCGCGCTTTATTTCGCACGAGTGTGACAACATGACGAATCGAACTTGTCGTAGATTCATGGGTCATGTCACCGGATGGCGATGCGCGTGATATTGCTGGCGATCCGATGGTCGCCACGAAGGAACAGAGCGCACCAAAAGGACTATTCGGCGACCTCCCCTATGTCGTCCTTGTCGCAGAATTTGGATCTACTGTAGGTTATTCCCCTGCCCTGGGTCAACGACGTTGTCCTGCTGGAGGGCCTGACCAGCACGTCGACGGTCACCCGACAGGGCCTCTGTCCGTCCCGAGCGGGAAGGCCAGGGTGAAGGCGTGGTGCTGCGGGAACTGGCAACGACCTGGGCCATTGTGGTTGGGATGTTCGGGCGCGCTGCCGAGCGCGCGTCAAGCATCCCCAGCCCGGCCGACGGCGGATCATGACGAGCACGATCGCGCCGTTTCTCACGGCAGGCGGCCAGCCTTGGCGCAGCCGACGGCCCCTTTCGGCGACGCGCGGAGGGCGTGCTTTCGCGCCGGCCGCGGCGCGGGTGATGGGAGCGGAGGAGCGTTGCGCCTCAGGCCCGGGTACCGCAGCCTCGTCGGAGCGCTCGTCCCGGTAGCGCGAGCCCTGACGCACGATCTCCGCGGCGACGACACGGACGAGCCGGAACACCTGTCGCCACGTCTCCAGATCCGTAATGTTGATTTTTTCTCGCCGGTAGAAGAAGATCCGGCGGTCGGCGATTTCGACGTCCCAGGCGGTGCTGTGCTCGACGAGCAGCGCCCTGATGCCGGGTGATGATGGAGAACGCGGGTGCCTTCCACCAGAAGCCGTCCCGCTCGTCGACCGGGGGGTCCGGCTGGTCCCGCTCGCGGAGATACGTCGCGATCTCGTCAGCGCGGATCGGTGAGGTGAGTGCTGACAAGTCGGGCGACGCGACGTGATTTGTTACGTGCCCAGCCTGCCGTATCCGTCCCTCCCAACAGAAGCCAGTGGTGACCACAAACCAGGGATGGTGCCCCAGACGGCCGTCTCCCTCCGAGCGCACATCGGGTTGAGACAGGTCAGGACGGCCCGCACGGCGCGTTGCAGGTCGTCAACCGGGACGCCCTTGAGGAGGAATCCGGACGCGCCCGTTCGTAGCGCCGCAGCCAGGACCTCCTCGTCCTCGAACGTGGTGAGCACCAGCACCGGCGGTGAGTCCCAGCGTCGCCGCAGCGCCTCGGTCACGGCGATTCCGTCGATCACGGGCATCCGGATGTCCATCAGCACGACATCCGGATGAAGTCTCTCGACGGCGGCGGGCACGCGGCTCACTCAAGCGCGCGGCCGACGAAGGCGAGCTGGGCGGGGGTGACCGCGCGCCAGTAGGCGGGATCATGCCCACCTGGGCCGAAGCCGCGTGCCACAGCCGCCAGATCGTCGGCGACCTGGCGGGAGACCGCGTAGAACGGGTCACGCTGCCCGCAGTCGATCCGGTAGGCCACGCCTGGCGCCGGCGGCTCCCCCAGAATCCGGTGAGCGGTGAAGTCGGCGGCGGAGTCGAACGCTCCCGGAGCGCTGGCACCGTAGGCTCGCCACAGCGCCGGGCTGCTCGCCGCCACGGCGACGACAAGATCCGGATGGCGTCGGGCGAACAGCAGGGCACCGTAGCCGCCCATCGACCAGCCGATCACCGCCAGTCGGCTGGTGCGCAGGCCCTGGTCCGCCAGCCGCGGCAGGACCTCCCCGAGGATCATGCGTTCCGGGTCGTCTCCGGACGCACGCGGATGCCAGTAGGTCTCGCCGCCATCGACGGCGACGACCGTGAACGGCGGTACTCCCGCGCGGACCGTGTCCGCCAGCGCGGTGTCCAGGCCCAGCAGGGTCACAGCATGCCGCGCGTCGTCGCCACGGCCGTGCAGGACGAGGCACACCGGCAGGCCGTCGACGGCAGCCCCGGCCGGCGAAACCACCGTCACGGAAACGGTCCGGCCCCGCGCCGCGCTCGGGAACGTCGTCCGGCTCACGGCCGGCGGGCCGCCCGGGACCGGCGCCGCGGCGTCGACAGTCGGAGTCGCGGTGCCGACGGCCGGAGCCGAAACGCCCCCCGCATCCCCGGCCCGCCCGCCGGCCGGGGATGCCGCGGACGGACGGGGCACGGTGTCACCGGAGCTCCTGGCCAGCAGCGCGCCACCGACAGCGCCGGCCACCGTGGCCGGCGCCGCCAGCAGCATCGTCCGTCTGCTCGGCCGCACACTTACAATCGTTCCACTGCCGGACAACGCCACGGCGAAAACAGTCCGTTGGGTGACTACGCGACCGCATCCCGCAGCGCGTAGAGCATCTCGAGACGTCCGATGAACGCCACTGGCCGACAGCGCGGGGCCGGCAGCATGGGCCGACAGGGTGGGCGAGCCGGCCGAAGCACGGCACGGGGACCGTGGGCATCCGCCGCTCATGCCGATGGGCGGTTGAAGAACGCCCGCTCAGCCGGGCTGTGTGTACCGCGGCCTGCGGATTCCGTGCCTGGCCCCGCCGAGATCCGGTCGGCGGTGAGAAGAAGCCAGGCGGGCCGGGAGGGCCGGAGCGCTCAGCGGCGGTGAGCGATCTGGATGAGGTTGCCGCAGGTGTCGTCGAGGACGGCGATGGTGACCGGACCCATTTCCGTCGGCTCCTGCGTGAAACGGACACCGAGGGCACGCAGACGCTCGGCCTCCTTGTGGACGTCGTCGACAGCGAACGACGTGTACGGAATACCGTCGGCGACAAGTGCCTCCTTGAACGGGCGGACGGCGGGATGCCCGTCCGGCTCCAGCGCCAACTCGACGCCGTCCGGGGCGTCCGGGGAGACAACAGTGAGCCAGCGGTGCTCGCCCAGCGGGATCTCGGTCTTCTTCACGAAGCCGAGCACCTCTGTGTAGAAACGCAGGGCCTTGTCCTGATCATCGACCAGGATGCTGGCCAAATTGATCTTCATTGCTTTTCGCTTCCTGTTTGCGCGTGCCGTGGCCGTCGTCGCGTGATCTGATCCAACGGTAACGTGTCGAGATGGTGGAACTTGTAGCGGCCATCACGGCAGGTCACGACCAGCCAGGCGCGCCGTGCACATCCCCAATCCAGTTGTGTTCCCCGGCCGGCGCCGCGTTTTCTCAGCTGCCGCGTTTCCTCACAGGATGGCGGCGGCGAGGGTCTGCCATGCCTGCCTGGGCGGGCGGCCGCTGCGGGTGGCCAGGTCGATGTCCGGTGAGAGGACCTGTATGGCCACGTGATCCGCGCCGGCGTCGTGATGTTCGGCGATGCGCTTCGCGATCTGGTCGGGGGTGCCCCAGGCGACGAGGGTGTCGATGAGCCGGTCGCTGCCGCCGCCCGCGACGTCGTCCTCGGTGAAGCCGAGGGCCAGCAGGCTGCGCACATAGTTCGGCAGCCGGAGGTAGTAACCGACGCTGGCACGGGCAAGAGCTCTGGCGGTGGACGGGTCGGTCGCCAGGACGACTTTCTGCTCCGGGGCGAGCAGCGGGCCGGGGCCGAGCGTCTCGCGGGCGATCCGGGTGTGCTCGGGCGTGATCAGGTAGGGGTGGGCGCCGGCCGACCGCTGCCCCGCCAGGGTGAGCGCCTTCGGACGCAGCGCCGCGAGCACCCGCTGGTCGACGGGCACTGGCTCGGCGGCGTTGTCGAGCGCGTCGAGGTAGTCGGCGAGATAGTCCAACGGGCGGGTGTAGGAGCGTCCCAGCCGCTCCACGATCGGCGCGTGGCTGACGCCCAGCCCGAGCAGGAAGCGGTTCGGGTGGGCCGTTGCCAGCCGGTGGAAGCTCGCGGCCAGCTCCGTCGCGTCGACCGCCCACACGTTGACGATCCCGGTGGCCACTACCAGCCGGTCCGTGGCGGCGAGCAGTTTCTCGGGCAGCTTCAGGTCGGGTGCGGCGGCGCCGAGCCACAGGGCTCCGTAGCCTGCGGCGTCGATCTCCGCCGCGGCCTCGTGGGCGTCGTCGGCCTCCCAGATGTACGACGGGGACCAGATGCCCACCCGGCCCAGCTGTATCGCCATGACGATCTCCCTCGCGTGTTCGATGGTGGTCGAATAAACGTGAGTGTACGATACCTGTCGAACATATAGGGAGTTCGAGAAGACGAACCCGAGGAGACGATGGCCGGTCAGGCTCGACGCGCCCGCACTCTACGTCACACCGATCCGAAGGACGTGCCCCTGCAGGACGCCCTGGAGGCGCTCGCGGACCCGGTCCGCAGGCTGATCCTGCGGACGTTGGCGGGCGAGCCGGAGTTCACCCGAGCCTGCGGCACATTCGATCTGCCGGTGTCGAAGGCGACCGCCAGCCACCACTTCGCCGTGCTGCGGGCCGCGGGGCTGCTCGAACAGGTCGACCAGGGGCCGCGCCGACTCAACCGGCTTCGCCGCGCCGAGTTCGACGCCCGTTTCCCGGGCCTGCTCGGCCTTGTGCTCGCCGAGGACGAACAGCCCGGACCAGCGCCGCGTGACGCCCACACCGCTCCGTCCCGGTAGCCTCCGAACACTGGTCGACACCCAGGACGAGGGCAACGCCCACGCCTGTTCGCCCCGGTGCCGCTTCGGGCCGACCGGGGCGAACAGGACCCGGGGCGAACAGGTCGTGTACGGCGGAGAGGTCCCGCCTGTTTCCTGTTTCGTTCCTTCTGCTTCGTTCCTGCTTTCCTACTTCGCCGCGGTCGGCGTTGCGACCAGTCCGCCCGCCAGGGCTTCGGCGTAGTCGGGTGGCGTCCGATTTGTGCTCAAACGAGGCCGACTTCGACAAGATCGAGACGGTTCGCGCGAACGCCATGCCATGGGAGGCGGCGGCGTCCCGCCACGGTGCGAAACTGCCGCCCACCCTCCGTCCCAGCCCTTGTTTCACCTATCGAATTTCGATAGATTCCCATCGCAAATCGATGGAAGGGCGAGCCATGGGAAAGCTGACAGTGCGTGCGCTGCGCGCCGTGCTCGTGGTGGTGCTCGCCGGCACCGCGTTCATACAGGCATTGATGGTGTGGGCGGTGGCCACCGACCCGGAGGACGAGTCGCTCCCGCTGACCCCGCTGCGCCTGATCACGATCCTGGGCATGATGTCGGTCCAGGTCGCCCTGGTCTGCGTATGGCGGCTGGTGACGATGGTGCGACGCGGAACCGTGTTCTCCCACGCCGCCTTCCGGTACGTGGACGTCGTGATCGGCGCGATCGTGGCGGCTGCCCTCGTGTGGTTCGCGGTCACGGTCCTCAATGCGCCGGGCCAGCGGGACGACCCGGGCGTCACCGTCATCATGGGCGGGGTTGGCGTGGCCATCCTGGGGGTCGCGCTCATCGTGCTCGTACTGCGGATGCTGCTCGCCCAGGCCGTCGCGCGCGACGTCGAAGCGGCACGGATGCAGGCCGAGTTGGACGAGGTGATCTGATGCCGATCGCCGTCGACATCGACGTGATGCTGGCCAGGCGGAAGATGTCCGTGGGCGAGCTCGCGGACCGCGTAGGGATCACGCCCGCCAACCTGGCGGTACTCAAGAACGGCCGCGCCAAGGCGGTGCGCTTCGCGACGCTCGCCGCGCTCTGCGAGGTGCTCAGGTGCCAGCCGGGCGACCTGCTGCGCTGGGAGGCCGAGGACGCCGCGGGCGGATGACATGCCCCAGGGCGGGCGTGAAAACGCCTGGCACCACCGGCCCGCTGCAGGGCCGCACCCGCGACACCGGCCACGGCCGCGGCGAGATCCGCCGCATCAAGGTGTGCACGGTGAACAGCCTGCTCTTTCCCGGCGCCCGCCAGGCCGTCCAGCTCAAGCGCCGCCGAGTGGACCGCAAGACCGGCAAGGTCAGCATCAAGACCGTCTACGCGGTCACCAGCCTCACTGCGGAACAGGCCACACCCGCCGAGCTCGCCCGGCTGATCCGCAGCCACTGGAAGATCGAAGCCCTGCACCACGTCCGAGACGTGACGTTCGCCGAGGACGCCTCCCAGCTGCGAACCGGCTCCGCACCCCGGGCCATGGCGACCTGGCGCAACCTCGCCATCGGCGCCCTTCGCCTCGCCGGGAAGAGCAGCATCGCCGCCGGCCTCCGGCACAACGCCCGCGACGCCAGCCGACCGCTCGCCATCCTCGGACTCACATGACCATGGAACAGACGTCACGCGACTACGCCGAAGCCCTGTCCGCCCGCGGGATGCCGGCGGCTGTTCTCGTCCGGAAGAATCCTCCTGGGCCGTCGACGGGGGCCGTTTCACGGTGTCCGGCGGCGGGCGGCAGGAACAGGCTGGCGCCCCGGACCGCAGCCGCCGCGAACGCGATACTCAGCAGCGACGCCAGCACAACGAGCAGGCGCGAGGTGTCCTCAAGGTGCAGGGCTATGATGACCGGCGCGCCGGCACCGAAATTCGCCATGAAGAATGTGCAGGGAAACACGACGAACAGGCCCAGCAGACCGACGGGGTTCCGCGCCCGCTCACGCAGCAGCGCCGCAAGGACGGCGAAGAGCATCACCTGCGCGGCCTCGAGCACACCGATGACCAGCGGGTAGTCGAAGACACGCAGCTCGTGCGGCCCCCAGTACGTGTAGGCGCCACCGTTGATACCGATCATCTCGAACGTGCAGGACATCAGCAGTTCAACGCCCGCCCAGGCGAACAGCCCGTTTCGCGTCAGCGTGCCGAGCCGGATCCTTCGGGCGATCGTGAGCGCGGGTGCCGCGTAGAGCACGGCGTAACCGCTGTGGGTCCAGATCGGCTGCGGGATGCCGAAGGCGGTGAAATGCGTGTACATTCCTTCGGTCGAATAGAAGTAGAGCATCAGTCT
>NZ_CAAAFS010000045.1:0-4947 GCF_900634755.1 Protofrankia symbiont of Coriaria myrtifolia | reverse complement strand
AGGCCTTCGTCGTAGAGCGGTTCGGCGAAGGCCGCCACCATGGCGGCGAGGACGATCAGGGCGTAGAAGGGTGTTCTTTCCTTCCGTCCCAGGTGTACCGCGTAACCGAGGAGGACCAGTGTGAGACCCCAGCTGCCGTACGTGAGAACGTCCTGAGTGGTCAGGTCAAGTTGATGGTCAACAGGTGCTGTCGGCATGGCTTCCCCATTCGTGCCGCGACGGAAGAAAGGCTGTGGCGACTGACGGACAACGGTTTTCCAGATCTTTCCCATGTCGAGAAGTGGCAGCGTGGGCAGGCCGGCCACGCGACATCACGAATTGTCGTGGCGCCGTCTGCTCCGGATCCGGTACTTCATGTTCGCCCGTCACCCTCGGCGGGTCATCTTCCCTGTTGGTGGTATTCCTACCCGGCGGTGGTAGACGCGGGGTGCGCCAGGGACGCTCAGTCCTGGACGACGCCGTGGTAGGCCGCGATCGCCTGGGAGCGGTTGACGGCGCCGAGCTTTGCGAGGATGTGCTTGACGTGGGTCTTGACCGTGCCGACGGTGATGACGAGCTGTTCGGCGATCTCCTGGTTGCTGGCGCCGCCCGCGATGAGCGCGAGCACCTCGCGTTCACGGGCCGTCAGCTCGTCGAGGCCGCCTTCGCTGCGGAACACCGATGACGCCGTCCGGGCGACGGGAGTGTCGTCGTCGGGAGCCGTGACGAGTTCGATCTCGGCCTCGGTGAGCTCCTCCAGCGCGGCGCCGACGACGGCCAGCGTCTGACGTACCCGGTCACGCTGGAGACGCAGACGCTCCACGAGCACCGAGCGCTCGTAGAGATGACCGAATCCCTCGCTGAAAGCCCACAACACGTCACGATCGGTCTCGTCGCAGGTATGCCCGCCGCTGCCGTGGTCGGCGTGCAGGAAACCGACGACACGCCCCGCGGGAGTGATCGGTGCCACCACATATGACGTCGCCTCGCCCGCCCGGATGATCGGATGCACCCGCGGGTCCGCGGTGTTCGTCACCAGGCCTGGCCGGCGTTCGCTCAGCAGCTCCGCTTCCAGGACGAGATCGTCCAACAGGATCTCGCGCTGGACCCACGCGGCGAACCACGGCTCGTCCCGTATCATTTTGTTGACCTTCCACGGCCGCCAGACGCCGTCCTCGACGCGCGAGAGCAGCACCCGCGCAAAGCCGCAGTTCGCCGCGATCTCCTCACATACGCGGTCCTCCAGCGCCTTCGAGCTGATCACCGTGCGCAGCAGGCTGAGCCCTCGTTCGCAGCGGGCGATGCGTCGTGCTCGCGATGCCATCCGCGTTTCGGCCTGCTCGACGGCCAGGTCCTGTAGATCGCAGACCAGCCGGGCCAGCGCCGCGGTCGACTCGGCGTCGGGCGCACCCGACAGAAGACGTTCGGCACAGGCCGCGCTCAGCGCGTCCGCCGCGTCCACCGCGTCCGCGCGGCCACGCTCCGGCTCGACACCCAGCAGCCGTACGGCACGCTCGAACAGGTCCGTGGCCCGCCCGCTCACGTTGCTCGTGGCCGGGGCGTCACAACTGGACTTCATGAGCGAATTCACGACTGGGACATTGCAATCTTGAGATATCGCGACACCGCTTCCGCGCGGTTGGCCGAACGTAGCTTGCGCAACACGCTCCTGACATGAGATTTGACCGTGTCCTCGCTGAGCACCAGCCGGTCGGCGATCTCGCTGTTGCGCGCGCCGGTGACCATGAGTTCGACGATCCGCCGTTCGCGGGCGGTCAGCAGGCTCGCCACCGGGTCGTCGGCAGCGGTCACGGGTCGGAAGAGGTCGGCGGCGCGGGAGGCGACGGCGCCGAGCTCCCGGTCACTGCGGGCGAGCAGGATCTCGTCCTCGGCGAGCTGCCGCAACTGCCGTTCGGCCAGCTCGAAAGCCTCCCGGGCCTGGGCCCGCTGCTGGGCGAGCCTCTCCAGCAGAACTGTGCGCTCGAACAGCAGGCCAAAGCCCTGGGCGAACGTCCACAGATTGTCACGATCCAGTGTTGTCAGCTCGCGACGCGACCCGTAGCAGTCGGCCTGCAGGAAACCGATCACCCGGCCGGCCGGCATCACCGGCGAGGCCACGTATCCCACGCTGTCCGACACGGCCATCAGCTCCTTGTTGGTCCGCGGGTCATCGGCCGCGATCACCTCGGCGGTGCGCCTGCGGATCAGCTCTGTCTCCAGGACGCCGGGTCCCAGCGGAATCCACGTCCCACGCAGATACACCTCCGTCGCCCGCGACACGCTCGGATCCAGCCCCGGTGCCAGCCATACCGCTTCGGCACGCCACGTCGACCCCCGACGCCGCGAGATCACCGCCCGGTCGAAGTCGCAACACGCTCCGAGCTCGGCCGCCGCCGCGGGCAGCAGCTCGGCGACGGTCTCACAGGCCCGCAGCTTGGCCAGCCCGCGATGGATCCGGGCCACCGCCGCGAACCGCACCGACACCGCGTACTCGCGCAGCTCTCCCCGCAACCGTCTGAGCTCGACCAGACCCAGGCACAGCTCACCTGCCGTCCGGGCGTCGGGCGTGGGACGGGCGCACAGCACGGCACGGATCTCGGCACCGGCCGCCGCGAGCGCCTGCGCCAGCTCCGACGACTCACCGGCGTCCTCCACCGCCGGGCCCTCCAGCACCGCACGCACCCGTTCCGCCAGCTCACCGACCCGGTCGAGTAGTAATTCTCGATCGACAGCCACCGGACAATCATGCTGGTCGATCGCATTACACGGAAGTGAAAGAAACAAAACACGACCCATCCGGTTGGACACCGGACGGACCGTCAGGGCATCTTCTTCGCCGCATGTTTCGATGGCTTTCCGGTGGCGCTGGCGCGCCCCGGGGTGCTGGGCGGTGGGCAGCGGGCCAGCCCCGAAGGTGAGATCGTCAGGAGACGGGAGGCAGGAGATCCTGGAGAAGTTTCTCGACACGAGCCCGGATCTCGTCCCGGATCAGGCGGACGGCGTCGATGCCCTGGCCGGCGGGGTCGTCGAGCTTCCAGTCCTCGTACCGCTTCCCGGGAAAGACCGGGCAGACGTCCCCACAACCCATGGTGACCACCACGTCGGAGGCTTCCACCGCCTCCGACGTGAAGACTTTGGGCGTCTGGGCGCCAAGGTCGATCCCCATCTCGGCCATGGCCGCCACCGCGACCGGATTGACCCGTTCGGCCGGCAGCGACCCGGCCGAACGCACGTCGACGGCGCCGCCAGACAGCCAGGTCAGCCAGCCGGCGGCCATCTGGGACCGCCCGGCATTGTGGACGCAGACGAACAGCACCGAGGGCTTCCCGGACATACGTCGGTTCCTTTCTTCGCGTCTTCACAACGAGATGCCACGGGCCAGCCCCGGCGCCGTACTGTTGGACGTCCGACCACCGGACGTCGTGGCGTCCGACGCGACGTCCCTGGACGCGGTAGTGGGCTGATTGCGGGGCGACAGCACCCGTGTGGCGTGGTCGGGAGCGGTCGGGGGTGGCGGGTAGAGCAGGCGCACCAGCCCGTAGCCGATCATGCCGCCGATGGCCTGCATGCCGACGAACGCCGGGACGGAGGTCGGGGCGATCCCGGCGAAGGTGTTGGAGAGCATCCGCCCGACGCTGATCGCCGGGTTCGCGAAGCTGGTCGAACTGGTGAACCAGTAGGCCGCACCGATGTAGGCACCGACCGCCGCCGGGGCTCGGTCGCCTCGACCAGAGCGCGTCAGCGCGAAGATCAGCAGGATGAGGCCGGCGGTCGCGACGACTTCGGCGAGCAGATGCGCGCCGGACGCCCGGTGCCGCGTCGAGATCGACACCGCCGGCTCTTCGAACATCAGATTCGCCAGCACCGCCCCGCCCACGCAGCCGGTGACCTGGGCGGGGACGTAGGCCGCGGCGTCCCGCCACGGCAGCCCGCCGAACGCGGCGTCCACCCCCGAGACCACCGGGTTGAAATGCCCTCCGGAGACCGGCCCGACCATCAGGATGATCGCGAACAGGCCGGCGGCGGTCGCAGCGGCGTTCTCCACCAGCTGCAGCCCGGTCTGTCCCGGGCTGAGCTGTGTCGCGGCGATCCCCGAACCGATCACCAGGGCGGCCAGCAGCATGCTGCCGATCGCCTCGGCGACCAGCCGGCGCGCCAGCGGCGGTGGGCCCGGCCGTACCTGTGCCATCAGCAGCCTGCGTGACCAGCACGACCTGCGGTGGCGAGCGGAACGGCCGTACCGGTGTCCGCCGTCGGGGCGCAGTCACCGCCTGGCCCGCACGCACACGCCGAACCCGGGCCGCCGCCCGGTTCCACCGTCCGCAGTGCCGGCCCAACCCCGGTAGCGGCGTCGGTCCTGTCAGGGACGTCTGCGAGCACCGTGTAGATCTCCCACGGGGCGCCGTCCGGATCGTCGACCCAGACCTTGTCCTGCACCGCGTAGCAGCAGGTGCTGTTCTCCTCGGTCGCCGTGTCCAGCCCGGCTCCGGCCAGCCGCGTGGTTGCCGCGGTCACCTCCTCGGAGGTGGTGACCTCGACGCCGAGATGGTTGAGCGCGCCGGCCACCCCGGCGCCCCGGGCCCGTGGGTTCTCGATCAGCACCAGCTTCAGTGGCGGCACGTCGATCGCGAAGTTCGCGTATCCCGGCCGGCGCTTCGCCGGGCCAGCCCCGAACAGCTTCGTGTAGAAGTCGACCGCCGCGTCCACGTCGGAGACGTTCAGCGCCAGTTGCACCCTGGGAATCATGATCACAAACTCTCGTCGCATCGATGACCATCAATGTCTTCCGTCAGACGCGACGATGCCCCCACACATAGACGGCTGTCAATAGGTGAGGCATGCTGAAGCGCATGGCGACCGCACCCCTGCCCACCCCGCTTCCCGCGCGCGCCGCCCCCACGGGCCCCGGCACGCGCGCGGATTCCGACGCGTCCGGCCTCGCCGTTCTCACGGGCATAGATCATCGAC
>NZ_CAAAFS010000044.1:0-5312 GCF_900634755.1 Protofrankia symbiont of Coriaria myrtifolia | reverse complement strand
CCCCTGCCCACCCCGCTTCCCGCGCGCGCCGCCCCCACGGGCCCCGGCACGCGCGCGGATTCCGACGCGTCCGGCCTCGCCGGCCTCCCCGTGGTCTGCTGCACCCCGCTGACCAGGGCGCCGCTGCCCGCCGAGGAAGCGGAGCGACTCGTCACGGTCCTCAGAGCGATCGCCGTGCCCGCCCGGCTGCGACTCCTGTCGATGATCTATGCCCGTGAGAACGGCGAGGCCTGCGTCTGCGAGCTCACCGAGCCCCTCGGCCTGAGCCAGCCCACCGTCAGCCACCATCTGAAGGTCCTGGTGGACGCCGGGCTGATCACTCGGGACAAACGCGGCGTCTGGGCGTACTACCGGGCCGTGCCCGACGCCCTGGCTGCCCTGGCCACCGTCTTCGCGCCCCCACGGTAGCCGCCTGACGGCGCGGGGAAACCACCGTACGAAGCGGGTTCCGGTCCGGACCGCTCGGGCGACCTCATGATCAAGTACCCGTGGGAGTCACCACGATCACTGTTGGCAGCGCCTGAAACCCTCCGGGCTGTAGCACGGCAGGTGCCCATGGGCCTTCATCACGTCCTGGCCACCGCCCCTTGTCAGATAGTTCAGAAAACTTGCGGTGAGGGAACCCGTGGGCGGCTGGCCATAGGTGTAGGCGTACTCGATCTCCGTGAAGGGATAGCTGTCGTCACCGATGGCCTCGATCGACGGCGTCTGACCGTTGATACGCAGAGCGTGCAGGCCGCCGGCGGCGACAGCGGCCTGCAGTTCGCTGTATCCGATGGCGCCAGGGAGTTTCGCCACGGTTCGCAGCACCCGCTCGGTGCTGTCGAGTTCACAACGGACGACCCTGTCCTGCGGGGAGTTCCTGTGCTCACAGTCCAGCGAGGTCAGTGCCGGCTCCCCGAGCCCGTCGAGAATGCGCCGCCGGAACAGGTCACGGGTACCCGAGTTGGCGTCCCGGCTCACCAACAGGACCGGAAGGTCGGGGCCCCCGACCTGGCTCCAGTTGAGGATGTCACCCCGATAGATCATCCGTATCTGGTCGACCGTGAGATCCACGGTCGACACGCTGTCGTTCACCACCAGCGCGAACGCGGAAATCCCGATGCGCTCTCCCATCATCTGCGGATAACCGGCCGGCTTGGAACCGTCATAGACAGAGATCACAGCAGGCGGCCCGTCGGCGGTCTCGGTGGCGGCCTCCGCCAGCTCCTGGATACCCTCGTTGCTGCCGCGCGGACTCACCGTTATTCTTGTTTCCGGGCATTCAGACTCGTATTTTTCGGCAATTTCCCGTACGACCGGAGCGAAAGCGGTCGAACCGATTATGGTGAGCTTTCCGGTAGCGCAGCCGATGGGTGGCGGCACATCTCGGCGGACGACGATGACCGCCAGTGCTGTGACGCAGAGGGTGAGCAGAATGGTGATCCAGCGGGCGGGTCCGCTGAACAGGGGTGGGGTGTCGTCGACCGTCGTGCTGCGGTTGGGCTCCACCTTGCCATCCCGGATCCCGCCGGTGACTCGGACACCGAGGCCGACCCGGCCGCCGGTGAGCAGCACGAGCAGCTTGTAGTGTTGACCACGATTGAGTGGGACACGGGGCAGATGGATCATGCTGCCGCTGTGCCGCATGGCTCCCGGCGGAGCAAAGTGGTCCATCAGATGCTCGGCGTCGGACTGGGTGACGGCAACACCCCTGACAGTTCGCTCGGTGAAGACGACGGTGAGGCCGTTGCTGGTGTAGTCGGTGTCGGTGATGCCCTCCGCGCCGTCGTTTTCGATGCGCAGGAGAACAAGGGTGCCATCCGACATGTCAGGGAGGTCGTTGAACAGGCCGAGCCGCGTGTCCACCTGACTCTGCCCACCACGGTTGTCGCTGCCGATGGGAGTGTCCATCTGCACGCGATAGCCGATGCGTCTGCGGTGAGGTACCCGGCGTTCGTACCAGACCACGGCGAAGGAGGCCACGATGCCGAGCACCGCGGTGAGTACGGCCACGATGTTCTCGGTGCTCAGCCAGCCCACGTCCGCCCCATCCCCAAATGCACGGTCAGGCCGATATGTCGTTCAACGAACGTATGTGTTCCGCGTCAGGGCCGGCGCGTTCCGCACCACCGGGCTCCCATCTGTTCGCCATGAATTCACCTCGGTCAACTGCGCGTTCATTTCTGTCGACCGCGAGTTCACCTCGACCGGACAGGGCGACCCGGCGGGGCTGTTGTTTTCTGTCTCCTCGGGCGGAGGTCCCGGCGGGCACGAATATGGCACGCCCCAGCTGGCCCGGCGGATCCATACGGTTCGCGGACGCCGGTCAGCAGTCGTTGTACGAGTCCCGACCGGCGATCCGTGGACACGACCAGGCGTGACGGTACGCGGCGACCCCGGGAGGGATCTGGGCCCAGCGGGCCTCCGCCACCCGTGCCGGAAAACCGACTACCGAGTATTCCTGTCGTCCGGCTTCTGGCGGGTGAGCCGCTGCCGGATGCAGGCGAGGAGCTTGTCGGTGTCGACCGGCTTGGTCACGTAGTCGTCAGCGCCGGCGGCAAGGCACTTCTGCCGGTCGCCCGGCATGGCCTTCGCGGTGACGGCAATAATCGGCAGCGCGCCGAAGCGGGGCATTTCCCGGATTGCCGTCATCGTGGCGTAACCGTCCATTTCCGGCATCATCACGTCCACGAGAACGAGCTCGATGCCGTCGGTGGCGAGCAGGATGTCGATGCCCATGCGCCCGTCGGGGGCGTGAATCACGGTCAGGCCGTAGAGCTCGAGGATGCTGGTGATGGCGAACACGTTCCGGACGTCGTCGTCGATCACAAGAATCCTGCGGCCGCGGAGCACGTCGTCCGTGGTGGCATGTGCTGGGATGCCGTTGTCGCCGGGTGTGGGCGCGGATACCGGCGCGGCCGCGGACACCTGTGGGCCGGACAAGCCAGAGGAGCCAGAGGAGCCGGACGAGCCGGGCGGCAGTGGCAGGGCCGCGGGTGTCGGCGGGCCGGAAACGGCTGGCCGCGTGGCGCCATGGGCCTGTTCACCGATCGCCCCGGGCGAGGACAACGGCAGGTAGAGGGTGAAGGTGCTGCCCTGCCCGAACTCGCTCTGGGCACGGATCACACCACCGAGCAGAGCCGCGACCTCGCGCGCGATGGACAGTCCCAGGCCGGTCCCCCCGAACCTGCGGCTGGTGCTGCCGTCACCCTGCTGAAAGGCTCCGAAAAGCCGGTCCAGATTCTCCTCGGCGATACCGATACCCGTGTCGATCACCGCGAACGCGACGGCCGGGCGCCGTTCGTCGTCGAGTACACGGTCACTGACCACCCGTATCCGAAGTTCCACCCCGCCCAGCTGGGTGAACTTGACCGCGTTGGACAGCAGGTTACGCAGCACCTGCAACAGACGCTGCTGATCACTGACCAGCGCGTCCGGCACGTCGGGGGCGACCTCTACGGTGAACCGCAGGCCCTTCTCCTCGATGATCGGACAGAAGATGCCCTGGACGTCGTCGAGAAGCGCGCTGAGAGCGAAACGCTCCAGGTGAATGTCGATTTTTCCGGCCTCGACCTTCGACAGATCGAGGATGTCGTTGATGAGCTGCAGGAGATCGGAGCCGGCGGAGTGGATGACGTTGGCGTACTCGACCTCCTTCGGGCTGAGGTTGTTCGCCGGGTTCTGCGCCAGCAGCCGCGCCAGGATGAGCAGGCTGTTCAACGGCGTGCGCAGCTCATGGGACATGTTGGCGAGGAACTCCGACTTGTACCTGGACGACAGGGCGAGCTGCCGGGCCCGTTCCTCGATTTCCTGCCGGGTCTGCTCGATCTCGAAGTTCTTGATCTCGATGTCGTGGTTCTGGCGAGCCAGCAGAGCCGCCTTCTCCGCCAGCTCGGCGTTGGAACGCTGCAGTTCGTCCTGACGGCTCTGGAGTTCTTCGGAGCGCGCCCGCAGCTCGGCTGCGAGACGTTGTGACTCCGCCAGCAGCGCGTCGGTACGCGAGTTGGCGACAATAATGTTGATGTTGACGCCGATGATCTCCATCAGCCGGTCCAGAAAATCCCGGTGCACCTGCGTGAACGGGGTGAAGGAGGCAAGCTCGATGACGCCGAGCACATGATCCTCGAAGAGGACGGGCAGCACGATCAGATTGACCGGTTCGGCGTGGCCGAGACTGGATGAGATCTTCACATAGTGCACCGGTGTCCGGTCGATGAAAATCGACTTCTTGGTTCTGGCCACCTGCCCGACCAGGGACTGTCCCAGGTCGAACTCGCGCGGCACGTCGGGGTGGGCCTGGTACCCGAAGCTGGCGATCAGGCGCAGCGCGGGCGCGGGTGTGCCCGCACCGGATCCGGCCAGGAAGAACGTGCCGTACTGGGTGCCGACCAGCGGCGTGAGCTCGTCCATGACCAGTTCCGTGACGGTGTTGAGATCACGGTGTTTCTGCATCAGGCCGGATATGCGGGCCAGGTTGGTCTTCAGCCAGTCCTGTTCCTGATTGGCGCGCGTGGTCTCGTACAGCGACCGCACCATCGCGTTGATGTTGTCCTTGAGTTCGGCGACCTCCCCCCGTGCCTCCACCGAGACGGACCCGGTGAGGTCACCGGCCGCGACCGCGCTGGTCACCGCGGCGATCGCGCGCACCTGACGGGTGAGGTTGCCGGCGAGTTCGTTGACGTTCTCTGTCAGCCGCTTCCACGTCCCCGAGACGCCCTCGACCTCGGCCTGCCCGCCGAGCATCCCCTCGGTGCCGACCTCGCGGGCGACCCGGGTGACCTCCGCGGCAAAGGACGACAGCTGGTCGACCATCGTGTTGATGGTGGTCTTGAGCTCCAGGATCTCCCCGCGGGCATCGACGTCGATCTTCTTCGACAGGTCGCCCCGGGCCACGGCGGTGGTGACCTGGGCGATGTTGCGGACCTGGCTGGTCAGGTTGCTGGCCATCGAGTTGACGTTGTCGGTGAGGTCCCGCCAGGTGCCGGAGACGCCCCGCGCGACGGCCTGCCCGCCGAGGTTGCCCTGCGTCCCCACCTCGCCCGCCACCCGGATGACCTCGTCGGCGAACGAGGACAACCGGTCGACCATCGTGTTGATGGTCTCCTTGAGCTCCAGGACCTCCCCGCGCGCGTCCACCCGGATCTTCTGCGTCAGGTCGCCCTTGGCCACCGAGGTGGTGACCTCGGCGATGGAGCGGACCTGGACGGTGAGGTTGGCCGCCATGACGTTGACGGACTCGGTGAGGTCCTTCCAGGTGCCCGAGACACCTTTGACGTCGGCCTGCCCGCCCAGTCGTCCCTCGGTGCCAACCTCCCGGGCCACCCGGGTGA
>NZ_CAAAFS010000043.1:0-11823 GCF_900634755.1 Protofrankia symbiont of Coriaria myrtifolia | reverse complement strand
CCCGTCGTTGCCCCCTCCGACTTCACCCGCTCCGACTTCGTAGCCTCACCCACCGGTACACCCCGCTCGTCGGCCGCCGACCCCGAACAGCCGGCCGGTCCCCGTGCTCCACGGTAGAGAGTTGGACGATTCGCAAACCAGGGTGAAACAGACAACGCACTCGACCCAGTTTCCTGATGCCCTAGGGTTTTCTCGAACGGTCTCGGAATCGTGGCCCGTAACCGACGCGGACAGATACCGACCAGCCACCGAACACGCATCGAACAGGCATCGAACAGGCATCGGGCAGGCACCGAACAGGCACCGTCGCGTCGTCATCGGCCCACGGCGCCAGGGCCGGGGAGAACCACGGAACAGCAGCAACGAAGAACGGGAGAACAGCGGACCGCGGGGGCTTCGTCCGCGTGGTGGCGTCCGTGCGAGGATGTCCGTGTTGGGGGCCGCAGTCCGCATGCCGGCGGCACCCGAGCCAGTGAGGGACGTACGTGGTGGGAACACAGCGGCCGACCGGCCCGGCCGGCGACGACCAGGTGGCGCGTCTGACCGCACTGATCGTCCGCCAGCAGGGCGAACTCGAGGCGGTGCGGGCGCAGGCCGCCACCGAAGCCCTGGTGGATCTCGCGATCGGTGTCCTGACCGAGCGCCTGCGCTGCTCCCCCGGTGAGGCTGCCAGGCAGCTCACCCACCTGGCGGCCCGGTCCGGGATGCCCCTGGCAGAGCTCGCCGCCGACGTGGTCGGCCAGCCGGCGGGCGACGCGCTCGTGCGGGGCTCGGCACAGCCGCCCCGCCACCAGCCGGCGCAACTGGCCGACGCCCCGGCACCACGGGCCGTGGACGGATCCCGGATCGCCGTGGCGACGCTGGAGGAGGCCCTCGCCCCGCTGGGAGCCGTGGCCGTGGCGCTGTGGATGACCGAACCGGACGGCGCGCTGGAACTCGCCGGCGAGGCGGGGCTCAGCGCCCTGGAGGCAAGCCGCTGGCAGCGCCTCCCGCCGCAGATGGACTGCCCTGCCCAGCGAGTCGTTCAGGACGGCTGCCCCCGGTGGTGGCCGGCAGCCCACCACCTGCCGCGCCCGCTCCCGCTGGTCGGGCCTTGGCGCGGCGCCCGGGCGGTGCTGCCGCTGACCGACGCCGGGGCGCTGCTGGGAGCGATGGAGATCTGCTGGCCGCAGCCTCTCGAGGAGTTCGCTCCCGCGCTGCGCCACCAGTTGCTCACGCTGGCCGGAGTCTGCGCCAGCAGCCTCGGGGTCCAGGGGGAACGCACCTGGGGACGCCACGGCTCGTGGCTGCCCGCCCTGCTGGACGCCCTGCTGTGCTCCGCCCTCGTCGCCCACGCCGTCCGTGACCATGACGGACGGATCGTCGACTTCCAGATCGACCACGTCAGCGACGGGTTCGTCGACCCGGCCGGCCGCGGTCCCCGGGATCTCGTCGGCCGCCGGCTGTCCCACGTCCATCCGCTGATGACGGTCCCGGACGGGCTGTTCGAGCACGCTGTGGACGTGCTGCGCACCGGTCAGCCGTATCAGGCCGACAGCCTGCCCGTCCACGTCATCGTCGGTGACCGGATCGTCGCGACGGAGATGGATGTGCGTATCGGCCGGCTCTTCGACGGCATCGCGCTGACCTGGCGGCGGGCCGACGACAGCAACGGGCTGACCACCATCCTCCAGCACGCCCAGCGGCTCGGTGAGCTCGGCGGCTGGCAGCAGGACGTACTCACCGGTGACGTGCGCTGGACCGACCACACCTTCACGCTGTTCCGGCTGATGCCGGATGCGCCGGAAGCACCCATCTCCCTGCAGGGACTGGACGCCCACGTCCATGCCGATGATCTCGATGCTGTCCGCCGTTTCCGTGACGTGCTGTTCAACCAGGTGCGGCCGGCGGCCACGACATTCCGGCTCCTGCGGGCCGACGGCGCGATCCGGCAGATACGCGCGTTCGCCGAACCCGTCACGGACGCCGCCGGCACCCTGGTCGCCGTCCGCGGCACATACCAGGATCTTTCGACTCTTTACCACACCCAGGTCGCCCTCGCCGCCACCCGCGGCCAGCTTGCCGACACCGAACAGCGGGCCGACGACCAGCAGCGTCTGGCCATCCAGCTGCAACGGGCCATCACGCCGTTCTCGGCCGATCCGGTCGAGACCGCCGGGTTCGACATCGCCGTCCGCTACCGACCGGCCAACCAGGACCATCTGGTCGGCGGTGACTGGTATGACGCGGTCGTCCTGCCCTCCGGGGAGGTCCTTCTCACCGTCGGTGACATCGCCGGGCACGGGATCAGGGCTGTCACCGGCATGGTCACGTTACGCAACAGCCTGCGTGGCCTTGCCATGACCGGGGCGGGGCCGGCCCAGCTGCTGCGCTGGCTCAACGACGTCGCCTACCACCTCACCGACGACGTCACCGGAACCGCCGTCTGCGGTCTGTACGACCCGGCCACCCGCGTGCTGCGCTGGGCATGCGCCGGGCACCTGCCGCCCGTCCTGGTCCGCGACGGCGACGCCGGCACGCTCCCGCTGCCGGCCGGAGTCCTCCTCGGGGCGGACCCACACAGCGCCTACGAGGAGACCGCCACCGCGCTGCGGCCCGACGACGGCGTCCTGCTGTTCACCGACGGGCTCATCGAACGGCGCGGGAGCGCCCTCGACGAGGCGCTGGACACCCTCGTCCTGGTCGCCGGCCGGCCGATCGCCGACCTCCAGCGGTATGCCGACCACCTCCTGCGCCACACCACCCCCGACACCGACGACGACACCTGCCTGATCGCCGTCCATCTGCGCTGACCCCGCGCCGGCAGGTACCACCGCCGGAAAACGCCGGACCAGACACCCTGGCCGCCGAGCCGCCACCGCGAACCGTCCGCGGGGACGGCGGCCACCGCTTCCCGGGTATCAGCAGCCTCACGCGACGAAAAACAAACAGATAGTTACCGCCGCCTGAACAAACAGTACGCCGCGGCTGGCGACGCATTATAAAATGACGTTCGGCCATGCGCCGGGAGGTAACAGGAGAAGGCACCGACCGTGGGATTATCGGCAGGTGGTCGATGAACGTCCCGCGGGTCTGCCCGTCATATTTATCAGCTACACCCAGGTGGACCGCGCGTGGGCGGAGTGGATCGCCTGGCAGCTTACGGAGACCGGATACGACGTCCATCTCCAGGCGTGGCATCTGATGCCGGGCACCAACTGGGCGGCCTGGATGCAGCGCATGACCGACGAGGCCGATCACACGCTGGTCGTGCTCTAGCCCGACGCCCTGCGTTCGGACTATGTGGAAGCGGAGTGGCAGGCCGCCTTCCGGGACGACCCGCTGGGGCGCCGGCGGCGCGTGATCCCAGTGCTGGTGGCGCCGTGCGAACGTCCCGGGCTGCTCGGCGGCTACACGTGGATCGACCTGGTCGGGTTTTCCTCCGAAAGGGCCCGGACAGAACTCCTCGCCGGTGTTCGGACGGCCCACAGCACAGACGGCCGTCCCCGGCAGGCGCCGCCTTTTCCAGGAGCCGTGACAGCGGCGGCGCAGGCACCGGCTTTCCCGGGCGAGCAGTACCGGTCCGCGGCCACGCGCTTTCTTGAGCTGGTCGAGCAGGCGTGCGCCGACAGCTATCCGGACGCGCGTATCCAGCGGGTCTCGCCGGACGACCCCGCCGCCGCGCATCTGTTCGTCATCCGGGACGAGTCCGGCCTCACGCGGCGGTGGCCGGTCGGCATCGCGTCGGACGGCCTGGACGAGTCGGTGCTCACCGGCTTCGTCGAACGGGTACATGCCCGCTACGAGGCGCGTGACCCCGAGGTCGAGTCCGAACTGGTCTACGGCGGGGAGGTCGTCGACGCGGCGCTGATACGCCGGGCCCGCCGCCGTGGCGTACTCGTCCGCAGCCTGCCCGAGTTCCAGCGGCTGTGGGATCCGCGTCGATATCTGATCCGCCAGTCGGAACGCCTGGAAAACGACCTTCTCTATCCCCCGTGGCTGTATGTGCCACAACGTTACGTTCGCCTCGACCGGGCCGGACGGCGCGGCCCCGACCAGTCGGCCGAACCGGACGACGACGTCTTCGACACCATGGTGAACTGGCTGGACGCCGAACCCGCCCGGCTGATCCTCGTGCTCGCCAACTTCGGCCACTGGAAGACATTCCTGCTCCGGGAGCTCGCCCGGCGGCTGTCGAGAATTCTGCCGAACCTGGTGCCGGTGTTCATCGAACTGCGGGCGCTGGAGAAGAACCACAGCCTGGACGCCCTGCTTGCCCAGCACCTGGCCGTCGCCGGCGAGGAGCGCATCGACATCCCCGCGGTACGCAGAATGTTCGAGCGCGGCCAACTGGTGCTGCTGTGCGACGGATTCGACGAGCTCGCCCTCCAGGTCACCTACGACCGGGCGGCCGAGCACCTGCGCACGATACTGTCCGCTGAAAACCCGCGCACCCGCCCCGGGCCGGCAGCCAGACGATATTCGTCGACGGCGGGTTCTCGGCAACCTGACCGAGATTGCCTTCTCGCCGGTCACATCAGCTGCCGGCGGAGGCGGGTTGACGCAGCTCCCACAGCCGCACCGTCTTGTCGTTGCTGCCTGTGGCCAGGGTGCGCCCGTCCGCGGAGAACACCACCGACATCACCCAGTCGCCATGGACGGTCAGGGAGTCGTTGCGCGGATACGGACTGGAAAGATCGGTGACGTTCCACAGTCGGACCGTCCCATCGAAACTGCCGCTGGCCAGCGTACGGCCGTCCGGAGAGAACGCCACCGACCGCACGGTGGTACTGGAGACCCGCAAATGATCACCAGCTGGATGCGGATCGGAACGGTTGGTGACGTCCCACAGCCTTATCGTCCCGTCGTAACTGCCACTGGCCAGGACATGGCCGTCCGGGGAGAACGCCACCGAGAACACGAACATGGTGTGACCGACCAGCGGGGCGCCGAACAGGCGCGGGCGGGAACGGTCGGTCAGATCCCACAGCCGCACCGTTTTGTCGTAGCTGGCGCTGGCCAGGGTACGGCCGTCTGGGGAGAACACCACCGACGTCACGGCGTCGGCGTGGCTGATCAGCGGCTTGCCAAGCGGGCGCGGACCGGAACGGTCGGCGACATCCCACAACCGCACTGTCCCGTCATTGCTGCCGCTGGCCAGAACTTTTCCGTCCGGGGAAAACGCCACCGATGTCACGGCATCCCGGTGGCCGGATACCGGCCCGGCCGACAAACGGGGCGCGGAAGGATCCGTCACATCCCACAGCCATATCGTACGGTCCCAGCTGCTACCGGCCAGGGTATGGCCGTCCGGGGAGAACGCCACCGACGTCACCCCGTCGGTGGGGCCGGTCAGGGGCCTGCCGAGCAGGCGAGGCTGGGAACGGTCGGTGACGTCCCACAACCGTACCGTCCCGTCTCGGCTGCTGCTGGCCAGGACCCGCTGGTTCGGGGAGAACAGCACCGACAGCACCCAGTGGGTGTGGCCGGTCAGCGGCGGGGAGAGCGGACGGATGCTGATATCAGACGGGTCCCCACTGCGGGTGGCGGCAACAAGAGCCACGGCGCCGGCGAGGAGAAACGCGATGACGGCGATACGGCAGCGAGAAGCGCCACGGTGGCGAGGCGCACCGCCGGGACGGCGGTGCGCGGGCGGTACGGCCGATCGATGGTGTGGCCGGACGCGACGCACCCGGCCGGTAGGACGGTCACCCACCTGCGTAGCCGACGCTATGCCCTGTGACAGCAGACTGTCAGCGGGTGCGTCGCCCGCCGAAGGCGAAGGCGCCGTATCACTTTTCGGAGACAAAATATTACTTTTGGCGATAGGCGGCAGTGGCGGAGGGGCGGACACGGACGGGCGTTCGGCGGCGGCACGGACGTCGTCGTCGAGATGTAGCACAAGCCCCGAGCGGGCGAGCCAGCCAGCGCCGTAGGCCTCGGCCGCGGCTCGAGCCAGATACAACGCGAAGGCCTGAGCGGACGGCGGGCGGGCCACCGGGTCGTTCGCCAACGCCCACATGATCGCATCCGCTACCCGAACCGGCACGTCTGGTGGCGGCGGTGGGACCTGCTCGAGACGCTGCCGCAGGATGGACGGGGCCGGGGCGAACGGCGTCACCCCGGTCAGCAACAGATAGAGCAGCACTCCGAGCGCGTAAAGATCGGTGGCCGGCCCCAGCCGGCCCCCATCGATCTGCTCGGGAGCCATGTACAACGGCGTCCCAGCCACCGCGCTGGCGGTGACCGGCAATCCGCCCACCTGTTTCGCGAGCCCGAAATCGACCACTTTGAGCAGGCCCGTGGTGTCGAACAGAATGTTGTCGGGTTTGATGTCGCGGTGCAGGACCCCCCGGGAATGCGCACAGGCCAGTGCCGCGGCGATCGCCAGCCCCACCGCGCAGGCTCCCTCCTGGAGCATCCCCGCCTGGTGACAGCAGGTCAGCGTCCCGCCGGCCAGCATCTCCATGACGAGCAGACGCAGTTCTCCGGTCTCGACATAGTCGTAGACCCGGACCACATGCGGATGATCCAGAGCGGCGAGAACCCGGGCCTCGGTGGCAAAACCGGCCGCCGCCCGACCGTGCTTCCCGAGCATCATCTTGATTGCGACATCACGTTGCAGACTACGGTGCCAGCCGGCCAGCACCACGCCGAACGTACCCGCACCAAGCTCATCACCCAGCTCGTAGCCGGGTAGCGCCGCTGCCACCCGCGCCCGATCAACAGTCATCGATCCGCAATCATGATATGGGCGCGACTCCACGCCGACGCCCGTCGTGAACCGTCACCGACACCCCGTCCTTCACCCCGGCACGCCATAATCTCGTGAGCAGCGCCATCATATAAGTCACGTTCCACATATCATGGTGCCCACAGGTGAGTGGTACGGAACGCACCGCTGCCGTCCTGCCGACCGACAGATCCGTCGAACAGCACAGAGAATCCGGGCCGTCGCCGACCGCGCTCGGGGATGGTGACAAATCCGGGGCAGCCTGTCATACGCTCCTGGTTCAGAACGGCCACCGGCGGGCGGACAATACCGCCCGGTATCGGTCCGGTTCCGCGGGCAGCCGGGAGGCCTGTACCGCTCACCCTGTTAACGTCATCCTGTTACCACGACCGACACACCGGCCGGCCACGGACACCCGCGATATTCATATATCCGTAACAGAAGCAGGCACGGCGTCGCGGGACCGACGGGCACCAGAGCCGCTGGGACACGTCGACACACAACGCGTTCAGAGAAGTACAAGAGACGACTCACGCGTCCGGTCGAACGCCCAGGCGAACGATCAGCGAACAGTGACGAGAGAAGCGGTGACGGAAGACGGAGCGGCGCACCCCCTCCAGCGACCGAGCGCCGGAGCACCCAGGACCTGGGCCTGACTACGTTCACGCAACTCGTCACTACATACCGACAGTTATTGGAAAACTACCCCCGGACACCTGGCGTCAAAGTCGTACGACATTTACTGTCGACACATTCCGGACGAGGACCAGAAACGCCGGACGACACCTCGTCCAACCAAGAAACCACTGATTCACGACCTACCAGCCACAGACCTACGCTTGAGCGCACTGCCGACACTGACTGCCAGCAGCCACTTCCCGGTCCGGGAACACGGCGTACAACGACGGTGGGCACCCTGACGGTGTGCCGGAGTTCCAGCCGGTGAAGCGCGCATGCGGCTTACCTGAACCAGGCTGTTCGACAAGGTGGACGTCTACTGTGATCAAGTACTGGCGCGGCCCCAGACGAACTGGCGCGTACCAGCACAGGGACGTAGCCGCATCCGGCGAGGTCCACCCGCAAATACCAGCCACCCCGCGCCCGCGCCGGGTGCGGATACTCCAGCACGTCCGGAGTCTCGTAGACCGGCTGTCCACCCCCCCGCGCCGGGTGCGGATACTCGTGATGCCGGCTGCCGCCACCGCGCTTCTCTTTCTGGTCAGTGGTTCCACGGCCATCTCGCAGACCGGTGCCCCCGCCGGGCCTCCACCCGGACCAGTCAGGCCGCCGGCCGACGGTGGTGCTTTCTCGTTACCGCCGCTCGCCGGCCTGGGTAGCGGCAGCTCCGGCAGGGCGGGCGGTACCGCCGCGCCGAGCACACAGAGCCTGGCCGCGGCAGCGGCCGCCGGGTCGGGCGGGGCCGTCACACTCGCCGCTGGTGACAGAGGCATACCGGAACGGGTGCTGGCCGCCTACCGCAGGGCAACCGAACGGATGGCGGCCGGGCGACCCAACTGCCATCTGACCTGGCCTCTGCTGGCCGGAATCGGCAAGGTGGAATCCGGCCACGGCGCTGGTCGCGCCATCAGCCCCGCCGGCACCATCACCCCGTCGATCATCGGGCTTCCCCTGGACGGCGTGGGCGGGCGCGCGCGTGTCACCGACACCGACGACAGCAGGTGGGACGGCGACACCGTCTTCGACCGAGCCGTCGGGCCGATGCAGTTCATCCCGTCCTCCTGGGTGAGTGCCGGCAGCGACGGCAACGGCGACGGCCAGCGTGACCCGAACAACATCGACGACGCTGCCCTCGCCGCCGCTGGCTACCTCTGTGCCTACAACCGCAATCTGAGCGATCCCGCGCAGCTACGGGCAGCGATCCTCGCCTACAACCCGTCCGACGACTATGTCCGTGCCGTACTGACCTGGACGGCCGGTTACGCCGGCAGCGGCGCAACCGCCCTGCCCACCCCGGCATCGTCCACGAAGTGCCCAACGATCACCATCGCGGCGGACTCGCTGACCACGACAGCCGCCGACCTCGACCCGGCCGTCACCGGCTATGACGCCCTCGACATCACCGGCGTCCTGAGCACGGCTGGTAACCCGACCGGCGGGGCACCGATCAGCGTCCCGATCAGCGCGACGTTGTTCGACAGCCACGGATATCTGATCACCGGCACCCGCGGCACAGTGATCGCGGACGCCCGTGGTGGCACGCCGGCCCGGCTGCAGCTCGCCCACTTCAGCGGGCGGGACATCGGCGAAGCGGGCGCGGCCGGCACCCTCACCGGCCGTCTCACTCTCGAGCCCGCGAACACCGGCTGCGCGGCGCAACCGGCCACCACCTTCAGCATCACCGGTCTGAACGTCGCGGACTTCGCCGGCTGGAAGACCAGCCCGGCATCCCTGCGCGACCGGCTGACGCACTACAACCAGCTGGGCCAGGTCAACGCGGCTACCACCAAAGCGCTGGACGCGCTGATCCCCAGCACGGTCACCGGCCCCGGCAGGCTCACGCCCTTCCTTGACCGGCTCGCCGACGCCACATCCGTCGAGGTCAGCGACGAAGCACGCAGCAGACTCGCGAGCATCGCCCAACGCCTGAACAACTCCCCTGCGCAGGCCGGTTCGCCGACGCCCGCATCCACACCCGCCCCAGCGCCGGCCTCACAACCGGCATCCGCACCGGCCGGTAGCGCTCCCGCTTCCACACCGACCCCGGCAACATCCACCTCCCCCGCGCCACGCACGGATCTGGGGCGTCTGCTGGGCGAACTGCTCTACTGATC
This sequence comes from Protofrankia symbiont of Coriaria myrtifolia, assembly GCF_900634755.1. Classification (NCBI taxonomy): domain Bacteria; kingdom Bacillati; phylum Actinomycetota; class Actinomycetes; order Frankiales; family Frankiaceae; genus Protofrankia; species Protofrankia symbiont of Coriaria myrtifolia. The sequence continues at coordinate 2,319 of NZ_CAAAFS010000043.1, read as the reverse complement.
TACTGACCGGATCCGGTCCGGCCCAGACCTCTCCGGCGAACTCCCCGACGTCACCACACCGCCCCTCTCTGTCGCGGCCACGTAAGGTGCCCGCGTCCCACGGGTGAGGAGCTTCGGATGGTGATCCGCGGAAGACCGCCCGGCCGTCATCCAGCGGTCACGGCACGGCGCAGAAGCTCGCGGACCTCGTCATCGGTCGTCTGGGAGAAATCGGCGTAGTACTGGCCGACAGAGAAGAAGGTTGACGGGGTGCGCAGACAGAGCACACCGTCGGCGACGAACCGCATCTGCCGGCACGCCTGCTCCGAAGCCACGGGCACAGCCACGACCACCTGCGCCGGCCCGCGCTGGCGGACGGCGTCGACGGCGGCGTACATCGTGGCACCGGTGGCCATCCCATCGTCGATCAGCAGGACCACGCGGCCGGTGACGTCGAGCGCGTCCCGGCCCAGGCGGTAGGCATCCTCCCGGCGGGCGAGCTCACGGCGCTCGGCGGCCACGACCTCGGCGATCGTCTCCTCCCCGATGCCCAGGCTATAGATCACCTGATCGTTGCGGACGAGCGTCCCGCCGCCGGCCAGCGCGCCCATCGCGAGCTCGGCGTGCCCGGGCGCCCCGAGCTTACGCACCGGGAAGACGTCCAGCCCCGCACCCAGCCGTCGCGCCACCTCGAAGGCGACCGGCACACCGCCTCGTGGCAGCGCGAGGACGACGACGTCGTCACGACCGGCGTATACGGCCAGCTGCCCGGCCAGGGCACGGCCCGCCGCCGGCCGGTCGGCGAACAGGGGATGCACCCGCCACCTCCGTATCAGGGCGGCCTTGTCAGGGCGTCACAGGTGGCATCCGGTGGCTGCGGGCCGGCCACCTGTCAGCTTCCGGCCGCCTACCTGCTGCTACCGGCTGCCGTTGCCAGCCCGCTCGCCCGTGGCCGCGGTCGCCGCCTCGGCACGTGGACGCACCTCCGCGTCCGGGCCCGGATAGGTGAAACTGACATGATCGGAATCGGACCAGCTGACCAGGAACGGCGGATCGCCCGAGGGGGAACGCACCTCCAGGATCTCGCCGGACCGCTCCGGCCGGCCCAGCGTCCGCCCGTGGATGACCAGGGTGTCACCGGGGTGGGCCCGCACCAGCCGGCGGGAGGCGATCACCCCGCTGTCGGCGTAGGTGCCGCCACTACCGGCACCGCTACCGGCGTAGGTGCCACCGTTGTCGGCACGGACGGCGCCGTCGCCGGCACGGACGGCCCCACCCGTGCCCACCGGCGTCCTGCGGTGCCGGGCGATGACCTCCCGGGCAAGGGGACGTACGACGTCCTCGATCCGCCGCGCGTCACGGATGAGGAGGTCGTCGATGGAGAGGACCCCGACGATCCGGTCGCCGTCGAGGACGGGCAGCCGCCGCAGCGCATGATCGCGAAATACCTCGTACGCGCGGTCGAGCTCCGCGTCAACGGGCAGGGTGAAGACCTCCGTCGTCATCAGACGATCGACGGAGGTCTCCATCGGAACACCACGGGCAACTCCCCGCAACACGATATCACGATCAGTGACAATCCCGACCAGGTGATCGCGATCGTCTGTGACGAGAAGAGCGCCCACCCCGTGGAGGTCCATCTCATGGGCCGCTTCCCCGATCGTCCTGTACCGCCGCACCGTCACCGGTGGCACACTGGTTACGCTGAGTACGTTCGCCATCGAGACTCACCTCCCAGGCCGCACGCCTTCCCAGGCCCTACAGGCCCGCGATGTCGGTTCGCGAGCCCGCGCGGGCATGCCGTTTCTCCACTTCCCCGCCTTCTTCGTTTCCTCGTCACTTCCTCGTCGTCTTCTCCACTTCCCCGTCCAGCGTGCCCGGCACACCCGCACAGCCGCTCTTTCGGACGAAACCGGAGAACGCATGATCGTGATATTCACGGCTGGGATCCGCGGACCGCTCCTGGAGCCGCCCGCGGCCAGCCCCGATCCCCCGGCTCCTCGGGTCCCTCCTCTGCTACTTGGACCTCTGGTACTTGGACGATTCGAGATGCCGTGTCCGTGGAAGGTGGCAGGAGTCGACCGATACGGCAACCAGCCCCGGCCGCCCGCCACGTCCCGATCATCGATCGTTTCGTCCCCACGGAGGACACATCATGATCTTAGTTGTCACGCACGGCAAGCTGTCCTCCTCGCGACCGGCATCCTCACGGCCGGCATCCGGCGCGTCCACCGCCCGGCCCGTGCCCGCACCCGCCAACCCCCCGCCGTCTCCCGAACCGATACCGACAGCTGATCCGGCACCGGCACCGACGCCGGCACCGACGCCTGGTCCGGTGCC
>NZ_CAAAFS010000042.1:0-7944 GCF_900634755.1 Protofrankia symbiont of Coriaria myrtifolia | reverse complement strand
GCCAGGTCCCGGCCCCGGCCCTGACCTCCCACCGCCCGGCCCCGGCATCCTTCCGCCGGACTCGCGGCCCAGCGGTCGGCACCGGCCGGGACGGCGGTAACCACAGGAACCACCAAGGAACACGATCAACAACAGGAGCACGACGATGTCAATGCAGCGCGGCAGCACCAAGCACGGCCCCGCCAAAGACGACAACCTCGCCCAGGAAGTGGACGGGATCGTGCGGGCGCGGCGGGACACGCGCACCGAGGAATGGCGCTCCGCGGAACCTCCCGGCGAGGATCAGCCCCAGGTTGCGGTGATCCCGGAACGGCCGGCGAGCGAGGCTGCCGCCAACACGGACCCCACCGCGGCGGTCGAGGCGCGCTCCGAACTCGCCCGGTGGTTCGACCGCCACGACTTCCCCGCTCGAGCCGCTCAGCTCACCTACGTGCTGCGTGGCCGTAACGCGCCGGAACAGCTTGTCGAAAGGCTCGCCGCCCGCCCCAAGCGGGAGCAGTACGACTCGTTCGGCCATCTGTGGCGGGCCCTGCACGGCGGCGAGGACGTCGAGACCGTGCGCTTCTGATCCCAGCGCTTCTCAGCAGGACGAGGACGGGCCCCGGCCACCGGACCGGGAAATCCGAACGGGCCAGCTCCCGCATGGGCCTCGGCTGCCGGACCGGGACTCTCAGGCGGGCTCCGGTCCGGCAGTCGAGCAGGGGCGTCGGATGGAGCCCGGATGAGCCCGGCCTACCGCGCCGAACGACCCCGCACGCCCCCGACGGTCCCTCAGCGGACGATCGAGCCGGCCGGCGCATGACCGGACAACCGGGACAGGTAACGATGGCACGCGACCGCGCGCTCGGCGTCCTGTTCCAGGACGGTCCGGAAGAAATCGGCTATCTCCGGCTGCCCCTCCTCATTCGCGTCACGGATGTACTGTTCGTATTCACGGCCCCCTTTGAGGGCGTGATACTGCACCGAGATAAGATCGTGGACGACGTCACTGAATCCTGTTCCGCCGGTCGCCATCGTCGGCCCTCTTTCCGTGTCGGTCGTATCTTCCCTGAAATGTTTCCCTGGTATCAGCCGCCGGCACCGGACCCCACGACCAGTGGCACCGGTGGATGCGGTGGGTACCGGTGACGTCGACCGGCGCCGGGCCGCCACAGCGCGGTGCGGCCGACCCTGTCTTCTTCGACAGCCGTCGGGGAGGCCAAACGTGGGCCGGCGCCGAATCATGGTCGCGAACAGAAACCAGACGGGAACAGGGCGTGTGGTGCACCGGCAGGCGACCCCGGCCCGGACACGCCCCGGAAGTGACCCCCGACCCAGCGGAAAACACCCGATATATGAAACAGTGGTTATATCGGACATAGCGGCCGCGATCCGCGCACCACGTCCAGGAACAGGAATTCGATACTGTCCCTGGAGAAGGCGAACCACATCGGAAACGCGGATCTCGGGAAGGGTGGCCGTGGCAGCGCTGTGCGGAGTCGAACTTGAGCATCCGCTGATGAACGCCGCGGGCACGTGCAAGAGCCTTGACGAGGTGAGCGCGCTCGCTCGCAGCGCGGTGTCCGCGGTCGTCGTCGGCTCCATCACGCTGCGGGCGCGCACCGGAAACGGGGGCAACGTCTACTATCCGGGGGATTTCTTCTCACTCAACGCGCTCGGCCTGCCCAATCCGGGGCTTGCGTACTACCGCGAACACCTGCCAGCGATGATCTCGATGGCGCATGCCGCCGGTAAGCCACTCGTCGTGAGTATCGCCGGATTCAGCGAGGCCGAGTACGCCATCGCCGCCCATGACGTGGCACTCGCCGGCGCCGACATCATCGAACTCAACCTGGCCTGCCCGAACGTCTGGGACGACGGCAGGCAGAAACGCATCGCGTGTTTCGACAACGACCGGACCGAGGCCATCTGCGCCCAGGTGGGCCAGGCGCTCGCCGCGGCCGCGTCCACCGCCACCGGTGGCGGCGAAGATCGCCAGCCGCCGCCCTTCGGCATAAAGATCTCCCCGTTCTCGGACCCGGCCGGGTTGGCCGCGCTGGCGGACCTGGTGGCGAGACTGTCCGGCACACCGCGGGGCCCGCGGTTCGTCTGCGCGGTCAACACCTTCCCGAACGCCTTTGCCCTGGACGAGGCGAACCGGCCGGTGATCGACGTCGAACTGGCCGGGCTCGCGGGTGCCGCGCTGCGGCCCGTGGCACTCGGCCAGGTACGCCAGCTGCGACGGCTGCTGCCGGAGACGGTAGAGCTGATCGGCGTGGGCGGGGTGTCCCGCGGCCGTGACATCGCCGACTTCCTGCGCGCCGGGGCAACGACGGTGCAGGCCGCCACCGCCTTCTGGAACCGCAACGGCGATGCCGGAGTCTTCGGCGACATCCTCACCGACTACGTCGATCTTTTCTAGACGCTCCGTTCCAGCTAGACGATCTTCTCGCGGCCGTGTCCGGTGGATTGATGGCCGGCGCGGGCGGTGAGCCCCGGGCGGATCCCGCTCCCGATCGCCCGCGATGCAAGAATCCGGTGAGACGTGTGAATCCGATGGAACCGCGTTGGAGAACAACGACGGTGACACCGGTACGGGCCGCGCCGACACGGGAGCGGGAACAACGACGTGACAGGGATTCCGGACGAACGGGCCGGCGGCGGCCGGGCCCTGTGGCTGATGTTCGCGGTGCTTTTTCTGGTGGCGGCCTTCCTGGGTGCGTGGGGCCTGACCCAGCTCGACCAGCCCGACTCGCGGTGCCCCCCGCCGGACACCCGGGCCTGCCGCTACCCGGCAGCCGACATCGCCTACTTCGACGCGCAGCTCTTTCTGCTGGCTTCCGAACCGCTACAGGACGGCGGCCCTTTCCCACTGCCGCTGGAGGTCGCCCGGTTCCTGGCACCGTTCGCCACCGCATACGGCGTGACGGCGTCGGTGTGGAACATCCTCGTCGACCGGCGTCACCGGCGCGCGGCGCGGCGGGCCCAGGAGCACGCTGTCGTCGTCGGCGACGACCCGTTCGCCCTGACCATCACCACCGCGCTGCGCGCCGCCGGCACCACGGTGATCCGCGTCACCGGCGACGCCGACCAGCATGCCCAGGGTCTCGTCGTGGTCGGTGACGCCTGGAAACCGGCGACGCTGCGCGCCGCCGGTGTGCCCAGGGCCACGACCGTGTACGCGTGCCTCGCGGACAACGCCGCCAACGCGGCCGTGGTGGCGGCCGTGGCCGCGCTCACCGGCGAGGAAGGCGACCATCCCGAACCACTCGCCTGCTATGCGCGTATCAGCGACGGTGAGCTCGCGCTCGCGCTGAAGGCACGCCGGCTCGGGCTCTCCGCGGGATCGGGTTTCCGGCTGGATTTCTTCACCCCGGAGGAAATCGCCGCCCGCAAGCTCGCCACCCACATTCTCGAGCCCCATCTCGGTACCGGCGACCCGCTGCCCTCGGTGGCGGTCGTCGGGCTCGGCCCGTTCGGGCGCGCACTGATCGTCGCGCTGGCCCGGCTGTGGCGGGTCCGCAGCGGTGCCCCTCCGTTACCGCTGGTGCTGGTGGACACGCACGCGTCAGCGCAGCTCGCCGAACTGCGCACGCGCTACCCACCGGTCGCGGCGCACTGTGCCCCCCGTGTCAGGGACGAGCCCGCGACGACCGTCGATCTCGGGACCGTCCTGCCCGAGCCCCCGTCAGCGGGCGCGTCGGGCGACGCGGGCACGCTCGGCATCCGGCACCTGGTGCTGTGCGACCAGAACGAGGACACCGTCCTGCCCCGAGCGTTGAACACCACCCGCAACACCGTGGACGTCGGCCAGATCGTTACTGTGTGTACAGGGCAGCGGACGGCCCTCGGCGACCTGCTCAACCCCCGGCTGCTCGACTCCGCGCCGGGCGAGGTACGGATCTTCGCGATCACCGACGAGGCGGCGGAGCCCGACGAGCTGCGCAACGACACGTTGACGGTCCTGGCCCGCGCCATCCACGAGCAGTATCTCATCGACGAGCAGGCAAAAGGACGCACCATCGGCAGCGCCGAGCCCATGGATCTCTGGGACGACCTCCGCGACGACCTGCGGGCGGCGAACTACCGGCAGGCCGAGGACATCGGCGTGAAACTGGGAAAGATCAGCGCGGTCGTCGTCCCGATGACCGACCCGCCGACGGACTTCTCCTTCACCCCGGCCGAGATCGATCTGCTCGCCCGGCACGAGCACGAACGCTGGTGCGCGGAACGGCGCGGTCAGGGCTGGACGTTCGCCCCGGTCCGCGACGACAGCCGCCGACGGCACAACCTGCTGGTCGACTGGCTGGATCTCCCGGACGACCAGCGCGCCAAGGCCATCGCGACCGTCCGCCACCTGCCAGCGCTCCTGGCCGACCACGGCCTACAGATCCTGCGCCTGGGTTGAGAGACCGGCGGGGACGGTGGGGAATTGACCGGCGCGGCGGGGCGAGGGAACGTTGATGTATGTCAAATGTGGGTGAGCCGCTGCGGATCGTCGAGGACGAACCGATCTCCTGGCCGGAGCAGGAACCGTTGACACTGCCCGAACCGACTGAACCGGCCGAGACCGAGCCGGTGCCGGCCGGCAGGTGAGCGTCATCGGCTGGCGCCAGTGGGCGGTGGACGGCGCGGGCCGGCTGCGCCCGGCGTGGACGCCGTGGTCGCCGTTCCCGACCGACCTGCTGCTGTGGTATCCCGACGGCCTGACCAGGGCGCTCTGCCTGCGCGGCGTACGGGACGACTTCGGCGGCCAGCCCTCCTCGGCGTCTTTGGCGGCGTCTTTGACGCCGCATCCGCGGATGCCGGGCGAGGCCTGTGCCTGCGGGTTGTACGGCTGGCTGTCGGCGCGGGAGCTCGCCGCCGCGGCCACCCCGAGGTGGACGTCCCGGCCGATCGTCGTCGGCGCGGCCCGCCTCGGCGGCCGTCTTGTCGTCAGCGAACGCGGGTACCGGGCCCAGCTTGGCTATCCGGTGGCCGTTGTCGACCCCGACGGTGTGGTGTCCTCCGCTTACTCGGTGGCCCGTTACCGTACCTGGGACGCGCTCGTCACCGAATGGGACCAATCGGCCGACTGGGATCAGCCGGTGAAATAGGAATTACGAGCAGCAACGAACGCCCGGTCGGTGACCGGGCCCCAGACACCGTCCACGCCCACTTCGAGGATGGACTGGATCGTCCGCACCGTCGCGACGTACGCGGCCTGCGACCGGGGGCCCCAGGCGCCGTCGACGGTCGCGCCGACCGCGGCCTGCTCGGCGCGGGTGTGCTGGTTGGCCCGGACCGCGGCCAGCGCCGCGTCGGTGGCCGGCCCCCAGACACCGTCCGCGGCCACATGCACCGCGTGTTGCAGGGCCACCACCTTGGGCTGCGTGGGCGACGCCGAGCCGCCGACGATCTGCGCTGCCCGCACGACGATCTGCTGACGCTGACCGGCTCGGATGGCCCCCGGGCAGCCCGGATGATTACCCCAGGCAAGATTGCCTGCGCCATGAGTGATCAGCCCGGACTGGCCGGGGGTATCCGTCACTGCCAGTGCCCAACCGAAGGCGTGCACCCCGTCGGCGTAGGCGACGGCCACGCTCTCGATCTGCTCGGGGGTCAGCGCCTCGGTGTCGAAGCCCTCGGTTTCGATCGAGTTGTAGGTGCCGTTCCCCGCGAGCTGCGCCCACGCCCGGACATCCGAGGGCACGTACTGCTCACGCTGCCCGGCCTTGCCCGCCCATAAGTTCGACGACACCTGAGATCGCGGATCGTTGAACCAGTTGAACTGGGAACCGTTACCCTGTGCGACGTGCAGAACGAGGCCGATCGGACGGATCGTGTCACCGGCGGTGTTGCGGACCGGCCGATACTGGAAGCCCTGAACGATGTGCGCCACGGTCGCATCTTAAACCGACAGGCCGGAGTGCTATCAACCAGGTTCCCCATTCGCGGCCGCCGAACCCATGCCGCAGCCCCTTCCAGTTACTCAATACGCGATACCGTCAATTCATGCACGTGTCCGTTACCGCTGGTACGGCTCTCCCCCATGATGTCGAGGCAACGCTTGTCCGGCAGGGGCTGCGCCCGTACCGCTGGTCCGCCGGGCCGGGCGAGATCTTTGACGAGCACACCCACGCCCAGCACAAGGTGCTGTTCTGCGTCAACGGAAAGATCATTTTTCGGGTGGGTGGAACCGACTGGCCGATGCGCCCAGGCGACCGGCTCGACCTGCCCGCGAACACCCGCCACGAAGCCATCGCGGGACCCGCCGGCGCCACCTGCGTGGAGGCGTTCCTGCCAGCCACCGGGCCGCAGCCTGGCGACGTCTCCGTTTGAGAGCCCAGCCAGCCGTAACCCCGTCCGCGTTCCGACGAATCCGTCCCGGCAATCTTCTGACTACGTTAGATTGGTGCGCCAGGTGCACCGATTGAGGAGGATGCCGGATGAGCGACGCACTCCACGCCGAGCCAGGCCCCGTCGATCCGCCCAGAACCGATCTTTCCCGGCTCACGACGCTCGACGACTCGGCTCTGAGACACGCCCTGCGGCGCGTCCTACGCGAAACCACGGACCCACACACCGCCATCGCGGGCTTCAACAGCTTCAGCTCGGACCCCACCAGAAGGCACAGCAACAGAGGTCCGCTGCCGCACCTGTAATGGCTGGACACGGCCACCAGGATCGTCCCGGAGAGTGGTCCGGAAACATTCTGGACGTGTCAGCGCTTCGGAATACCGACTGGCAGCCTGTACCTTTCAGGCAGTTTGTTCTTAAAGTACACAGCCGTTGCAACCTTACCTGCGACTACTGCTACGTCTACCAGATGGCGGATCAGACCTGGCACTCCCAGCCGGTCACCATGTCCCGGTCGACGGCTGCCAGCGCCATCGACCGCATCGCCGAACATGCCAGCAGCCACCATCTCCCGCTGATACACGTCATCCTGCACGGTGGTGAGCCGTTGCTCGCCGGCAGGGAGTTCATCTCCTACCTGGCAACCACGTTGCGCGAGGCCCTTCCAGTCAGCACAGTCGTCGAATTCGGCGTACAGACCAACGCCGTCCTGCTGAACGAGGACCTCCTCCAAGTATTCCTCGAACACCAGATAGGTGTTGGCGTCAGCCTGGACGGCACCCGAGAGGCACACGACCGTCACCGCCGTCACCCGAACGGCAGAGGAAGCCACCGGGAGGTCGCCCGCGCGCTGCGACTGTTGGGTACCGAACCCTATCGCGAGCTGTTCACGGGACTGCTGTGCACCATCGACCTCGACACGGATCCGCTTGTCGCCTACGAGGAGCTTCTCGAGTTCAACCCACCGATGATTGACTTCCTGCTGCCACACGGCAACTGGACCGACCCACCGCCTCAGCGGGCCGGCGACAGCCAGTCGACCCCGTATTCCGACTGGCTTGTCCCGTTGTTCGACCGATGGTATTCGGCGGCCAGCCAGGAAACCAACATCCGCCTGTTCGGCGAAATCCTGGCTCTCGTGCTGGGTGGCGCCAGCCACAGCGAGGCAATCGGCCTCACCGCCGCTACTCTGCTCGTCATCGAGACCGACGGAGCCATCGAGCAGGTCGACACCCTGAAATCCACCTACCCGGACGCCGCGGCAACCGGGCTGCACATAACCGACCACTCCTTCGACGCCGCGTTGGCGCACCCGGCCATCGTGGCCCGGCAGATCGGCCTTGCCGCGCTCGCCGACACCTGCCAGGGCTGCACCGTCCGGGACGTCTGCGGCGGTGGTTACTATCCCCATCGCTATCGCGCGGGAGCAGGCTTCCGCAACCCGTCCGTCTACTGCCCGGACCTGCTGGCCCTGATCCGACACATCCGCACCCGGGTCCACGGCGACCTTCAGCGGTTACAACAGCAGATCCGCTGACGGCTCTCGCGGCTCGGTCGTATCCCGCGGACGGGTGGGCGCGGCAGAGAGCGGTAGCACGATGCGGCAGACGGCGGGGCGCGGGGTGG
>NZ_CAAAFS010000041.1:0-25390 GCF_900634755.1 Protofrankia symbiont of Coriaria myrtifolia | reverse complement strand
GTGGTTATCCGGGGGGTGCTGGGGAGGAGGTTTCGCGTTCCAGGGTGGTGATCGCTTCGCTGACGGCGAGGATGCGCTGCGCGTTGCGGACGTGCAGGTTCTCGATCATCCGGCCGTTCACCGTGGCGACGCCGCGGCCGGAGGCCAGCGCCTCCTCCCAGGCCGCGAGGATGTTCCTGGACTCCTCGACCTGGGCCTCGGTGGGCGCGAACACCCGGTTGCAGGGCTCGACCTGGCCAGGATGGATCAGCGTCTTGCCGTCGAAGCCCAGCTGCCGGCCCTGAACGCACTCCGCCTCGAAGCCGTCAAGATCACGGATGTTGTTGAACACCCCGTCCAGGATGGCGATACCGGCGGCCCTGGCGGCGAGCAGGCACAGCCCGAGCCCGGTCAGCAGCGGCGCCCGGCCCGGCACGTGCTCGGCGTGCAGCTCGTTGGCCAGGTCGTTCGTGCCCATGACGAAGACGGCGAGGCGCTGCGAGGAACGCGCGATCTCCTCGATGTGCAGCATCGCGACCGGGGTTTCGACCATCGCCCAGATCCGGGTGTGATCCGGCGCGCCGGCTGCCTCCAGACCCTTCTCGACCGCGTGCACGTCCCGCGCGGAACCGACCTTCGGCACGACCACCGCGTCCGGGCCGGCCTGGGCCGCCGCGCGCAGGTCGTCGGCGTGCCAGCGGGTGTCCAGCGCGTTGACCCGGATGGTCACCTCGCGGCTGCCATAGACCCCGTCCGCGACCTTCGCGCCGGCCCGCTCCCGGGCGGCGTCCTTGGCGTCCGGGGCGACGGCGTCCTCAAGGTCGAGGATGAGCGCGTCCGCGGGGATGCTTCTGGCCTTCTCCAGCGCCCGCTCGTTCGCGGCGGGCATGTACAGGACCGACCGGCGCGGGCGGTAGGCGGCCGAGTCGGCCGAGCGGGTCGTCAGGTCACCGTTCACGCCGCTCATCGGGCCGCCACCTGCTCGGCGGCGTCGGCTGGAGCTGCGTCGGCCGGGGCGGCGTCGGTGAAACCGTACGCCTCGGCCAGCCGTGGATCGCGCACGGCAAGGGTCCGGGCCAGGTCCAGGACCACTCTGCACTGCTTGACCGAGGCGTCGTCCTGCATCTTTCCGTCGACCATCACCGCTCCGGTTCCGTCCCCCATCGTCTCGATGACCCGCCGGGCCCAGGTGACCTCGGCCGGTTCCGGGCTGAAGACCCGCTTCGCGATGTCGATCTGCACCGGATGCAGGCTCCACGCGCCGACGCAGCCGAGCAGGAAGGCGTTACGGAACTGGTCCTCGCAGGCCACGACATCCTTGATGTCGCCGAACGGCCCGTAGTACGGCAGGATGCCGTTCGCCACGCAGGCGTCCACCATCCGGGCGAGGGTGTAGTGCCACAGATCCTGCTGGTAGCTCGGGCGCGGCGCGTCCGGGTCGGTCGGGGACGGGTCGGCCCGGACGAGATATCCGGGGTGGCCGCCGCCGACCCGGGTCGTCTTCATCCGCCGGTCGGCGGCCAGGTCCGCGGGCCCGAGCGACAGACCCTGCATGCGGGGGCTCGCCGCGCCGATCTCCTCGACGTTGGCGACACCGCGCGCGGTCTCCAGGATCGCGTGGACGAGCAGCGGGCGGGTCAGCCCCGCCTTCGCCTCAAGCTGGGCGAGCAGCCGGTCGACATAGTGGATGTCCTCCGGCCCCTCGACCTTGGGCACCATGATGACGTCCAGCTTGTGGCCGATGGCCGGGACGAGGGTCAGCAGGTCGTCGAGGCCCCATGGCGAGTCGAGACTGTTCACCCGCGTCCACAGCTGGGTGTCGCCGAACTCCGTCGCTGTGGCGAGCTTCACCAGCCCCTCACGGGCTTCGATCTTGCTGTCGGCCCGGACGCCGTCCTCGAGGTTGCCCAGGATCACGTCGATGCGGGGCAGGATGTCCGGGACCTTCGAGGCCATCTTCGTGTTGCTCGGGTCGAAGAAGTGGATCACGCGGGAGGGGGCTCGTGGGAGCTCTCGCAGGGGCGCCGGCGCTCCCACCGCGAGCGGGGCGAAGAAGTCCCTCGGGTTACGAGGCATCTGGCTTGTCTCCCGTCGGCTGCTTGTCTCCCGTTGGCGTAGCCGGCCCGGTCACGCGGGCAGCTTGGTCAGTATCCCGGCAGCGGCCCCCACAAGCATCTTGTCCGTGACACCCGCGATGAGCCACCGGTCATGGCAGGCATGGGACGCAGCCGACACACCGCACACCGCACACCGCACACCGGCTTGCGGGGCAGCTTGCGGGACGCGGCCACGGGCCGTTCCTGACGACCGCATGGCCGCCCCTGGCGACACGGCCACCCGGGGCGCGGCTTCGCGTTCCCAGCTGCCGCGGATGCCCGGCGGCCCCGGCCCGGCCCGGCCCCGGATGCCTGGTAACTCCAGGCGGCCAGTGACTCCGGATGCCGGCGACCCGGATACCCAGCGCGGCTCCGGAATGCTCAGTAACGCGACTCCGAGGCGGTGACGACCACCATGGACGGGGCCCACCAGTAGCTGCAGTCCGGCGGTGGCCGCAGCCCGTCCACGACCTGCATGCGGATGGTCCGGAAATAGCGCAGGAGGGACCGCTGATGGCGCCGGGAAAGGGAGTCGATCTCGTTCGAGTAATAAGTGAAAGAACCGCCCTCGGTAAGATGTTCGGCAGCCGTCGGGAAGAAGTGCTCGGCATAGGTCGAGCCGCCCAGGAAATGGGACGCGAACTCATTCTCGTCCAACGGGTAGGTGTCGAAGAAGATACCGTCGAACCGTCCGAGGGAGTCGATGGTGTCCTGCCATCTGCCGAACACGATCTCCGTGTTCTCGTGGCCGGGCGCACGGCTCCACTCCACGGCCGTCTCGAACACCTGCGGATTCGCCTCCACGATCGTGTGGCGCGCGGGCCGGTACTCCTGGATGTAGCCAGCGGAGATACCCAGGCCGAAACCGATCTCCAGGACCGAACGGCCGGGGCCGGAGACCTGATCGGCCATGGCCTTCATCAGCGGCTTCTCCCAGGTCTGCATGACCTGCTGGCCGGAGACGAGCAGCGAACCGTTGACAATCGTGGGAGCCGCGGCGTCGATCGGTTCCACGATATCCGGCCGGGGGGCGCCGGAAACCATGTTCTCGGCTGCCGCGTCCAGCGCCGTCAGGTCGGATACGAGCTCGTCGAGAGCCCGCCCGAGCAACCAGTTCCGTGGCTGCTCCGACAATGGCGCGAGCAGCGATTCCGATATCTCGGAGAGTGATGCGTCGAACTTGTTGGTGTGCCTGAGCACATTGACCTCCCGGTACCGACGAGCGGATGACGGCGGCCATCAATGTAGCGCAGGAACCAGCGGTGAGAGCCTGCTCCACGGGGTCCTTTCGAGCCCGGCTGCGGCATGTTCCGCCGGGCATCCGGCGCCGGGTGCCACGGGTGTGGCCACACGGCGCCCGACGGCGACGACTACGGCATACGGTCGCCACCTGGGTGCGGCGTCCAGAAAACACGCGCGGCGCCCCGGAGCGGAATTCCGGCCGGCCGCCCGGCATCCGCCGACGAAAAATCAGATGAGAACCGAGCGCGTCCGACCTATGGTCCACGGTATGCCCCTGCCTCGTACGGAGACCCTGGCCACGACCACCGGGCCCGGGGATCAGCCGGGCGAATCCGCGATCTCGATGAGAAATGTGGTGAAAAGGTACGGGGAGGTGGCCGCGGTCGACGGCCTCGACCTCGACGTCCCCGTCGGCGTGTGCCTAGGCCTGCTCGGGCCCAACGGCGCGGGCAAGTCCACCACGATGCGGATGCTGACCGCTCAGTCGATCGCCGACACCGGCCGGATCAACGTCCTCGGGTACGACGTGCCGCGCGCGTCGAAGCAGGCCAGAGCCGCAATGGGAGTGGTACCGCAGGAGGACAACCTCGATACGGAGCTGACCGCCCGGCAGAACCTCGCCGTGTTCGCCCGGCTGTACCGGGTACCCGCCCGCCGGCGCCGGGCCGCGGTCGAGCAGGCCCTCGCGCTGGCGCGGCTGAACGACCGGGCCGACACGGTGACCGAGAAACTCTCCGGTGGCATGCGACGACGGCTGCTGATCGCCAGGGCGCTCGTGCACCGCCCCCGGCTCGTCCTGCTCGACGAGCCAACCGTCGGGCTCGACCCACAGGTCCGCCAGGAGCTGTGGAGCCTGATCGCCGGGCTCGGCGCGGACGGCGTGACCGTGCTGATGTCGACCCACTACATCGAGGAGGCGGAGCGGCTCGCCCAGGACGTCGCCATCATGTCGCGCGGCCGGGTGATCGCACGGGATACGCCCGCCCGTCTCATCGACGCGCACGCCGGGAGGACCGCGGCGGAGTACTACGGCCCGCCGCCGAAGCTGGCCGAGATCGCGGCGCGGGCGGAGGCGGCGGGCTTCACCACCCGCCGGACCGGGCCGTCCGTGTCCGTGCTGCGCGCCGAGAACATGCCTGCCGAACTGGACGACCGGCTCGGGATCGGGGTCCGACGCGCGGCGACGCTGGAGGACGTGTTCGTCGCTCTCACCGGGGAAAGGGTCGAATGAGCACCACGGACGATGCCGGGGCAAACACAGCCGGGGCAAACACAACGGGCGGGACGGGCGAGACGCGCCGGCTGCGGTGGGTCGAACCTGCTGCCCTGGCCGGAGTGATCACGCACGACATCACCCTGTTCCGGCGCTACTGGCCGTCCACCAGCTTCTCCGCCGTGGTGGAGCCGACGATCTACCTGCTGGCCTTCGGCTGGGGGTTCGGCTCGTTGGTGTCCGTGGTGGCCGGCTATCGGTACGTGGAGTTCCTCGGCACCGGCGTGGTGGCGAGCGCGGTGCTGTTCGCCTCAGCCTTCGCCAGCATGTTCCAGACGTTCGTCCGGCGGACCTACCAGAAGCTCTACGGAGCCGTCCTGGCCGCTCCCGTCGACGTACCCGAGATCGTCCTCGGGGAGGCGCTGTGGATCGCCGCCAAGGCCGGGGTCTACGGATGCGCGCCGTTGCTCGTGGCGATCGCGTTCGGCCTGGATCCGACGCCCGGAATGCTCGTGATCCCGTTCGTCGGGTTCCTCACCGGGCTCGGCTTCGGCCTGTTCGGGATATGGACGTCCGCGCTGGTGCCGTCCATCGACAGCTTCAGCTACATCATCTCAGGGGTGCTGACCCCGCTGTTCCTCGTCGCGGGCACGTTCTTCCCGGTGAGTGAGTTGCCGGGCTGGGCGCGGGCTCTCAGCTGGGCCAACCCGCTCTACCACTGCGTGGAGCTGGTGCGTGACGCGGCATTCGGGTTCGCTCCGCTCACCGACCTGGGGCATCTGGGGGCGCTGGGGGTGTTCGCGGGGATCATGTGGCTGCTCGCGGTCCGCTCCATGCGCCGCCGGCTCATCGACTAGGCGCGCGCTGGACAGCATCGACAGCACTATCGATATTCACATAAAGAAACCAGGCGGATACTCCACGCTATGAGCATTCCCGGGGTCGGGCGAGGGAGAAATTCGCGTGCCGTTCACGGAGCGTGCCCCTGGTAATGTGCGCGTCCTATGAAAAGACCACTGTGGTCTTGGCCATGGAAACTCGGCGCGCCCGCTCTCCTGCTCGCCGCGCTGACCGGCTGGATCTTCCTGTGGACACTGACAAACCCGCTGGGAACCGCGCCGGACGAGCCAAGCCACTACGCGAAAGCGGTGGCTGCCGGGCACGGGCAGGTACTGGGCGAGCCCGTCCCGCTCGCCAGGCTGCGCTCCTTCGGAGTGTTCAGCGAGGATTCACTACGCCAGGTCCGCAACGCCTACCGCGGCTTCGAACTGCCGCCGGAGCTACGGATCACAACCAACCCGCCCTGCGCCGCTCTGCAGGCAACGGTGTCCGCGGCCTGCCTGCGTCAGCCCCTCGCGGTCCCGCCCGGTCGGGCCGAAAGCATCGTGGGCGCGTATCCGCCGCTGGTGTACATCTCCGAGGGTGTGCTCACGCGGGCGGCCTGGTCGGTCCGCTCCGGCTACGTGTTCGCCCGGTTCGGTTCGGCGCTCATCTCGGCGGCACTGCTGGCCGCCGCCACCTGGCTCCTACTGGGGGACCAGGGGCGGCCTGGCCGGCGCCCCTTGGTGCTGGCCGGGACCGCGGTCGCGGTCACCCCAATGGTGATCTTTCTTGGCTCCCAGGTCGGCGCCAGCGGTACCGAGCTCACCGGCGCGCTGGCCTGTGCCGCGGCGGCGCTGCGGCTGTCCCGGGAGGAACAGCCGCCGGCCCGGGTCTGGTGGGTCGCGGGCGTCGTCATGGGCGTGACGGCGCTCAGCCGTCCCATGGCGCCGCTGTGGATCGTGCTCGCGGCCGCCCTCGGGGTCGGCCGTCTCTCCCCACGCACAGCGTGGCATCGCCTCCGCGGGGGCGGCCGGCCCGCGGCCGCCGCGGCGGCGATCGTCATGCTGGGGCTTGCCGGGTCGGTGCTCTGGACGCAGGCGCTGTCGCTGCGTACCCCCGTCCTGTGGGGCAGGTTGGGCCACGGGCTGGTGATCGCCACCGAAACCGCCGCCGAGTCGATGCGTCAGACGATCGGGGTCTTCGGCTGGCAGTCCGTCCCGCTGCCGACGGCCCTGTACGGGCTGTGGACTCTGCTGGCCGGTGGGCTGTTCCTCGCGGCGTTCGTGGTCGGCCGGTGGCGGGACCGCGCGCTGCTGGCCGGGGGCCTGCTGGTGGTCGTCGTCCTGTACGAGCTGCTCGCCGCGGCGGTGTTCATCCAGAACGGGTTCGGCATGCAGGGCCGGTACATCCTGCCGGCGCTGGTGATGCTGCCGTTGCTGTCCGTGGAGGTGTTGGCCGACCGGTTGCCCGCGCGCCTGTCCGCCCGCGCCGCCGTGGCCGCCGCTGGCGTCATCGCGGTGAGCGGGGCCGGTCAGTTCGCCGCATGGCTGACCAACAGCCACCGGTACGCGGTCGGCCCGGACGGGCCGCTGTGGTTCTTCCTGCGGCACCCGGCATGGTCGCCGCCTGGCGGGTGGGCGCCGTGGACGGTCCTCGCCTGCGTACCCATGATCGCTGCCTTTGCGACGGCCCGGGCTGCCCATCGGGACGCCGTGGCCGCGGCCGCTCCCGCCGTCGGGCCCGGCTCCAGCCCCGACCCTGATTCCTTCCAGCGGGACTACATACCGCTGCGGACGTGGCACACGCGCCCTACCCGCCGGTGAAGACGAGCGTGACCTCCTGGGAGCCGCCGGCGTTCACCTGGACCCGCTGGCCGTAGCCGGTATAGGTGAGCGTCGTCTGCCCGTCGGCGATGTTCTGTTGCTGGAACGTGTAGCCGGCGGAAGGCATCGACTGCCGGTAGTACCGGATGGCGTCGTCGGCGGCCACACCACTCAGCGCGACCGTCGTCGCCTGCGCCTCGGCGCTGACGAGCCGGGGAGTCGCATCCTTCGGGAACGGGAAGTGCTTGGGAACGAGCGTCCCCCGCAGCGCCCCGACACCGGTCGTCACGACAGGGGTGGGCTGCGCGGACGCCGCCGTCTGGCTCGGCAGCACGAGGTCGGTCGGCAGGTCGATCGGCAGCGCACCAGCACCGGCACCGGCACCGGTCACCGACGCCTCCGGGACGGTGACGGCCACGTCATCGGAGGCAGACCCGCCGCACCCGCCGAGCAGGAGTGCCAGACCCACGGCACCGGCCGCCGCTGTCCGACGTCGCGGCAGCATTCCGGCCCGGCCCATCGATACCTCCAGTTACAGCATGAACAGTCACAGTACGGGCAGTAGCAATGACAAATAGTCACCATTGTGTGGTAACAACAGCGGCGGCCACAGCGGCGGCCATGGCGGTTGGGCCGCCGGCGCCGGTTTGCCGACCACTAAAGCACCACCCCACCGCCGCGCCGCCACCCGGGGACACCTGTCGGGCCCACCGGCCGGGCTTTCCAGCCCGGCTTTCCGACCGGCGGCCTCGGAACACCTGACGGCCCGACGACGCCACGGGCACCGGCCCCCGGCCCAAGTGGCATGCTGCACTGGGAGAACGCGGTACGAAAACATCACGGAGGGGGCGACGTGGCTGCCGCTCCAGAGGTGAACCGCCTTGTGGCCGGCCGGTACCGGCTCATCGAACGGCTTGGTGCCGGCGGAATGGGCACGGTCTGGCGCGCCTTCGACGAGGTGCTGCTGACCGACGCCGCGCTCAAGGAAATCGACCTCGAGGACGGTCTCGACCCGTCCGAACGCGCCGACCGGGTCGAGCGGGCGCTGCGGGAGGCCCGGCACGCCGCGAGGCTGCGCGGCCACCAGCACGTGGTGACCATCCTCGACGTCGTCGTCGAGAACGGCCTGCCATGGATCGTGATGGAGCTCGTGCCGTCCCAGTCGCTGCTCCAACTGGTCCGCGGCCATGGCCCGTTACCGGTCGCCGAGGTGGCCCGCGTCGGGGTCGCGATCAGCGACGCGCTGGAGGCCGCCCATGCCTTCGGCATCCTGCACCGGGACGTGAAACCCTCGAACGTGCTGATCGGCACGGACGGCCGGGTGGTGCTGACGGACTTCGGTATCGCCACCCGGGACAGCGACTCCGCCCTCACCGTCACCGGGGTGCTCGGCACGCCCTCGTACATGTCACCGGAACGGCTCAACGGTGACCCCGCCACCCCGGAGGCCGACCTGTTCGGCCTCGGCGCGACCCTCTACTTCGCGGTGGAGGGCAGGCCGCCGTTCTACCGGGAGACCTTCGCGGCGATGGTGGCGGCGATCCTGTTCCAACCGCCGACGCCGACCAGGCTGGCCGGCCCGCTGGTCGACGTCCTCATCGGTCTGCTCGAGAAGGACCCACGTGCGCGCATGACCGCGCGGCAGGCGCGCCAGCTGCTGGCGGACATCGCCACGGCACGGCCGGGCAGCGCGCCAGCCACCTCGGCACGGGCCGGGACGCAGACGCAAGCTGGCGGACACTCGCGGATCGTCCGCCGTGACGACATCGGTACCCGCTATTCCTTCGGCACCATCCCCGACAGCGGCAGCACCGTTGTCGACGGGGGCAGCACCGTCGTCGACGAGGGCACCGGCGGCACCGGTGGTGGTGGCGGTACTGCCGGCGTCGACGACGGCCACATCGCTGATGCCAGCGGCCCCGGCGGGACCAGCGAGTCCGGCGCGCTCGCACCGCCGTCCAACCTCACCGCCAGGGAGGACAACGGCGCGGTGCTCCTGCGATGGACCCCGCCGCGCTCGGCGGGGCCGGTCGCCTTCCGTGTCCTGCGGGTGGTCGCCGACCCGAGCGCGCCGGGCGGGCGCTTCGAGCGCAGCCTGGGCACGACCGGTTCGACCGAGCTGTCCGACGCGGGCGTGCCCCGGGGGGTGACGGTCTGGCACGAGGTGATGTCGACAGCTGGCGGCAGACGGTCGAAACCGGTCCGTACCCCACCGCTGGTGATCGTCCCGGAGGTCACCAGCCTGCGCGCCCACATGGACGGCGACGGTGTGGCACTGTCCTGGCGGCTCGACGCGGGCTACGACGACGTGCTGATCGAGCGGACCTTCGACGAGTCGTCGCCGTTCCGGGGGGCCGCCCGCCGCTTCCGCGCCACCGGCGGACAGCATGTCGACCGCGGCGTGCAGACCGGGGCGACCTACCGGTACCGGGTGCGGGTGTCCTATCCGGATCCCTTTGGCGCGCTGGCCCACACCAGCGGGGTGGAGGTGGTCGTGACCGTGGTCAGGCGGCCCCGGCCCGTTCTGGACCTCGAGGTGAACGACAGCGGCGGGACGACGGTCCTGCGGTGGACGACGGTACCCGGCGCGCTGGTCCGGATCTATGCCACCGAGGCACCGCCGGATCCGGTGGCGGTAGCGGGCGCCGAGACAGGGGTGTCCGCGCCGGAGGCCCCCGGAGGTGACCCGGCGGGCCACGAGCACGGCCCGCGACCGGCGGCGGAGCCGGAACCGTTCGGCCCTGTTGATCACGAGCTGTCCACCGCGTCCCTGCGGGGACGGGAACGCCTGGTCGGCTCCAGCCGGCGTGGGCGGCTGGTCGACACCGCGGCGCCCGACCGGACAGCCGACCCGGCGGCCGACCCGACAGCCGGCCCGACGGTGTACACACCGGTCAGCATCGCCGAGGACAGGGCGGTCGTCGGCCGTTCCATCCGGCACCGGCCGGGGCCGCACATCCGGGCGCTGCGGGCCGTGGACCAGGGCAACACGATCACCCTGACGTTCCAGATGCCGCCGGGCATCACCGAAGCCCGCGTGCTGTGGCGGCACGACACCACCCCCACCGGGCCGGACGATCCGGCCGCCCGGCGCGCGAAGATCACCAACAGCAGCCTGGAGATCAGAGGTGGCTGGCACCTGCGGGACCCGCAGGATGGGGCCACCTATTACTTCGCCGTGTTTCCCCTCGTCCGGACGGCCGGCGAGGTGCGTGCGGTGCCCAACGGCGCCCACGTGACCGCCCGGGCCGGGGCCCGCCCCACCCCGTCGGAATGATCGACGCATGGCGGGCACCTGACCGGTAGTGCCTGTCCCGACACTATCAACGCCGACCCCACCGCTCACCGGTAGCCGTGGCGCTGATTTCCCGGTGACTGGCACCAGGTAGTGGTCCGAACGACACCTGGCTGTTGCACTTTCTCGCCCCCGGCCCGCCGACCGCGGCCGACCGGGACAGTTCGGGGACAGATTCCGGACCATTCCCGGCGCGACTCGATGTCCGCTGTCTTTCAACTCGGCCGTCTACCGACCCACAATCCGTAAACACCCACCTGTCCACGACTAACCTTTTCACAGCTCGCCAGTCACAACAACGAACGTCGATCATCGGGCCGCGCAATCCGTCGCGAATATCATCCGCGCCTATCCCGGAGCCGACCGGCGGGCTGCCCGAGCATGACCGGACGGCCAACCGATGATCGCCTATTGATCCGATTCGAGCCCGTTCCCCGCCCCCCTATACCCCTGTTCAGAGAGGACTTAATAGCCCGGGTACAGTTGTCCCGCCCAGGGGGAAAGAGCCGCGGCCACGGTCTTCGCCGTGGATCGAGGTGTAAGCCGGCACACGGAACGCCGAACCAGAACGCTCGCCCCGACAAGGCGTCAGGACACTGCGTCGAAGGAGAGGATCGGATGCTCCAGAACTGGCCAATCCGCTCCAAGTTGGTAGCCATTCTCATCCTCCCGCTGGTGGCGTTGGCCGTTTTTAGCGCCCTCCAGGTGCGCGCCGACCTTGAGAGCGTCGACACAAGCAACCGGGTGCGGGACCTCGCAGCCTTCTCAACCAAAGTCAACGATCTTATTGACGCACTCCAGCAGGAACGCTATGCCTCTTCCGCGGTCGTGGGCAGCCAATTCCGTGAGGGCGTCGAGGAGATGCAGGCCAGGCGCGGCCCGACCGACACCGCCGTCACGATCTACCAGCGGGAGGCGACCAGGCTCCCCAAGAGCGTGACCGAAGACCTACAGCAGGTCATGGACACCATTCGGCGCCAGCTCGACCAGGTTCCCGACCATCGGCAGGCGATCGACCAGCGGCAGACCGACCGCGTGAAGAACACGGAGTTCTACAACAAAAGCATCAACGACCTGCTCGATCTCATCGCCCAGGTGGGAGTCGGCACCGACAACGCCAAACTGATCAACTACGTCGGCGCCCTCACCAGCGTGTCACGGGCGAGAGAGGCCGCCGCCCAGCAACGCGGCAGCATCTCGGTGATCCTCTTCCACCAGACCAACGTCGCGGTCGTCAAACAGGCGCAGGCGAACGCCGGTGCCGAGGATGCCTGGATCGCGCAGTTCCGCACCACCTCCTCTCCGGAGGAACAGGACTTCTACGACAAAACGGTCGACCCAGTCGCGGACAACATCTCCCAGATGCGCGACGCCATCGTGTTCGCGGCCCAGATGAACCAACCGATCACCATCGACAGCCAGCGTGCCCTGGAGTCCATGGCGGACAAGATCTCCCGGATACGCCTGGTGGAAAACCAGATCGCGGCCGACCTGACGAAGGAGAGCAACGCGATCGCCTCGCACGCGACTCGCAACGCCTGGCTGAGCAGCCTCCTCGTCGTGCTGGTCCTGGCCGTGTCGGTGGGTATCTCGCTGCTCGTCGCAAGCCCCATGATCCGCCAGCTTCGGCGGCTGCGGGGGGCTGCCCTCGAAGTGGCCAACGACAGCCTGCCCAGCGTTGTGGAACGGCTGCACCGCGGCGAGCAGGTCCAGGTCGAAACCGAGGTCTTCCCCGTCCGGATCGGGACGAAGGACGAGATCGGGCAGGTGGGCGAGGCGTTCGGCACCGTCCACCAGGTCGCCGTGCGTACCGCTGTCGAGCAGGCTGCGATGCGCAAGAGCATCGGCGACACCTTCCTCAACCTCGCCCGCCGCAGCCAGGCGCTCATCCATCGCCAGCTGAAGGTCATCGACGCGCTGGAGCGCAAGGAGACCGACCCGGACGAGCTGGCCGAACTGTTCCGGCTCGACCACCTGGCGACCCGGATGCGCCGTCACGCCGAGGACCTCATCGTGCTGTCCGGGTCGAAGCCCGCTCGTGGCTGGCGGCGACCAGTTGCGATCAAGGATGTCGTGCGTGGCGCGGTCGCCGAGGTCGAGGACTACACCCGGGTGAAGGTGCTGCCGATCGCCGGTTCCGCCATCGGCGGGCACGCCGTCGGCGACGTGATCCACATGCTCGCGGAACTGATCGAGAACGCCACCTCCTTCTCCCCGCCGCACACCCCCGTGCACGTGTCCGGGCACCAGGTCTCCAACGGATCCGTGCTCGAGGTCGAGGACCGCGGCCTGGGCATGACCGACGAGGAATACGCGGAGATCAACGGGCGGCTGAGCAACCCGCCTCCGTTCGACCTCCGTACCAGCGAGCGGCTGGGCCTGTTCGTTGTCAGTCGCCTCGCCCAGCGGCACGGCATCCAGGTCCGGCTGCGGCCGTCACCGTACGGCGGCACCCTGGCCATCGTCCTGGTCCCGACCAACCTGCTGCGCGAGATCGACGACGCCCCGCAGGAGGAGCCGACCACGTCCAGGCCCGAGCGGACCAGGACGCCGGCCCTGGACGCACCGTTGGACGTGCCCCTGGACGCGCACCTGGAGGACTCCATCGACTTCGGTGACCCGACCGCGCTCACCGATTCGCTCGCCATCAGCAGGCCGCTCTCGCTGCGGGACCCGATCCCCATGGACGATTCGGACCCGTTGGATGACCGGCTCCCCCTCTCCGACTCCCTCGACACCAGCGAACTGCTGTCGGTGAGTGCGTCGCCGATGCCGTCCGCCACCTCCGGCTCCGGCGGTGGCGGTGAGGACAGGCCGTTCATGGACGATCTGCCGGTCTTCCCCACAATCCGTTCAAGCTGGTTCGTTTCCGAATCCGACCAACTCGGCGATGGGGACACCGGCACCGGCGCTGACGACAGCACCGGGAACGAACATCCGCGGGAGCGGTTGCGCTCCAACAACCTGGCGCTCGAGCCCAACTCCTGGACCGAGCCACCGTCGGACAGCCCCGCCCCACCGCCACCTCTGTCCGCCCGCTGGGACGACGCGCCCAGCGGGCCCTCCGGCTGGCCG
Source organism: Protofrankia symbiont of Coriaria myrtifolia (assembly GCF_900634755.1). Classification (NCBI taxonomy): domain Bacteria; kingdom Bacillati; phylum Actinomycetota; class Actinomycetes; order Frankiales; family Frankiaceae; genus Protofrankia; species Protofrankia symbiont of Coriaria myrtifolia. The sequence continues at coordinate 11,845 of NZ_CAAAFS010000041.1, read as the reverse complement.
CAACCAGCGGACCCGTGGGCTGACCCACTGGATGCGCAGCGGCAGCGCGGCCTGCCCAACCGCAGGAGGAGCGGCCCCGCGACAGAGCCGTTCTCAGGTACTGGCTCCGGGTTCCCCCAGGCGTCGGCCGCGCCGGCCGCCCCGCCCGGGCAGCCCGATGAGACGGGGCTGCCCAAACGGCAGCGGCGGGCCAGCCTCGCGCCTGAACTGAAGGGAACACCCACCAACGCTCCCGTCGCACCGTCGCTCCTCACCGGAACGCGGTCACCGGACGAGATCCGATCCATGATGTCCTCCTTCCAGTCCAACTTCGGCCGAGGTCTACAGGAGGGACCGAACCCGAACGGCGACGACGACGCGAAAAGGGTGATGTAATGCGCCACATCGGCCCGGTCGAGAACATGAGCTGGCTGTTGAACAACCTCACGCGGAAAGTCCCGGAGGTTACCTATGCCGTCGTGTTGTCGGCGGACGGACTCCTGCTCGCCACCTCGAACGGAATGAACCGGACGACAGCCGACCAGCTGGCCGCGGTCGCCTCGGGCTTCAACAGCCTGGCTCGCGGTGCCGGCCGTTTCTTCGGCGGTGGCAACGTCCGCCAGACGATCGTCGAGATGGAGCAGGGATTTCTCTTCGTCACGGCGGTCGGTGACGGGTCGTGTCTGGCCATCCTCAGCACGCCCGGCGCCGACATCGGTCTGATCGCCTACGAAATGGCGCTGCTGGTCATCCGTGTCGGCGAGTTCCTCACTCCCGAGCTGCGTGCCGAGATGCAGGCCGCGCTCCCCCGCTGACAGCGAGCCGGAACCCTGGCGGCCCGGGTTCCGGTTTGTCCCGCGAGAGTTTCCGCCGGAACTCGGCCCGAACGGTCGTCGTCGGACCGAGTTTCCAGCACAGTGCCGCCGACCACCGCCGCCCGATGTCGGCGGATTCTTGACCGAACGATTTTCACGGGACGAGTTCCAGCAGGACGAATTTCAGCGATTACTGTCAAGCCCTGATCAGGAGGACCGGTGGACGAGGAGTGGTACGACGACGCAGGTCCGGTCGTCCGTCCCTATGCTGTCACCGGCGGCCGGACGCGACCGGCGGCCAATCACGCGCTGGAGCTGGTGGCTCTGGTGTTGACGACGGAGCACGGGCGCGCGATGGTCCGAACTCTTGATCCAGAACAACGGAACATCGTGCTGCTCTGCCAGAGCATCCAGTCGATCGCGGAAATATCCGCGCAGCTCAACCTGCCGGTCGGCGTGGCACGTGTTCTCGTCGGCGACATGATCGACGCCGGTCTCGTACGCGTCACCCGCCCAGCCCGACCGAGCGAGCGTCCCGACGTGGCGCTGATGGAAAAGGTGCTCGATGGACTACAGACCCTCTAGACCGCACACGGTCGGCAGACAGATAGCCAGCCCGGCGCCCAGCCCGGTCAAAATCATAATCGCCGGTGGCTTCGGCGCCGGAAAGACGACGTTCGTCGGGACGATCAGCGAGATTCCCCCGCTCACGACCGAAGCCGCACTGACCTCGGCGAGCCTCGGTATCGACGACACCTCCCAGGTCAGTGCCAAAACCACGACGACGGTCGCCATGGACTTCGGCCGGATCACACTGCTCGACAGCGTGATTCTCTACCTGTTCGGCACGCCTGGCCAGGACCGTTTCTGGTTCATGTGGGACGAACTGGTTCTCGGCGCTATCGGCGCCATCGTCCTGGTCGACACCCGCCGGCTCGCCGACTCGTTCCCGGCGGTCGACTATTTCGAGGAGCGGGATATTCCGTTCCTGGTGGCGGTCAACCGCTTCGAAGGCGCCAGGGAATATCGGCTCGACGAGGTCCGCAACGCGCTCGACGTCGACCCCCGCCGGCCCATCATCTTCTGTGACGCGCGCCGGCGGGAATCCGTCAGACAGGCCCTGGTGGCGCTGGTCCGTCACTCCCTCGACGTGGTCACGAGCGAAGAGGCGCAACGGGGCCTGCCCAGGGCCAACACCCGCGTGGACTAGTCGACCGGGGAGATGACGATGCTCGACCTTCTCGGTATCGATGACATCGCTCTCGCTGCCTACCGGTTGTGGCTACGCCGGAAGGACATGAGCGCCGAGGAGGTAGGCATCGCCCTTGGGTGTTCCACGACCACCATCCGGCAGGCCTGCGACAGGCTCGTCGAACTCTCGCTGCTGGTGCCCTCCCGCGAGAACCCCGACCGGCTGGTCGCCGTGCACCCCGAGGTTCCTCTCGAACAGTTGTTCCGACAGCAACACGATCAGCTCATCCGCCGACAGGAGGAACTCATCCGCGCTCGTATGCAGGTGAGCACGCTGGTCGCCGACTACATGCAGGGCCGGCCACCGGAGCCGGCTGCCGACATCGTGCGGCTGAAGGGCGTGGCAGCGGTCACGGACCAGCTGCTCGATCTCGTAGCCCAGGCCAAACGGGAACTGCTGGTTCTGCACACCCGACTCTGGCAGCCATCGATCATGACGGCGGAGTGCTCCCAGGCCGCGTTGCAGGCCCTCCGCCGCGGGGTCGCCATACGCGCCATCCGGCCACGCCCGGCTCAGGGGGACGACGCCCCGGCCGGATGCGACCTCGTCAACGCGCAGGGCCTGGAACTGCGGATGGCCGACGCCCCGCTGGCGGACGTGGCCATCGCCGACCGTGAGACCGCCCTGCTCCTGCTGGCGTCCGACCCGGACGACGAGCGTGGCTGTGCGCTGCTGCTCCAGGAGCCGGCGCTGACGGGTCTGGTCACGATGCTGTTCGATCAGCTCTGGAAAGCCGCGCGGCCCCTGGAACGGACCGGTGAGCTCGACCAAGCCGAACTCCGGCGCGCAGGCCTCGACCACATCGCCTTCGGCCAGGGCGCGCTGGGTGACAGCAGCGACTCCTCCACCGTTCGTGGCCTGACTGGCCAGGCCAACCTGATCGGTCAGGCCAGCGGCCTCCCGAGCACCAAAAAACAACGTATTGACAATACTTCTCCAAACGACTCCGAACGTCTCCTGCTGCGACTACTGAGTCTCGGCGCCAAGGACGAGGCGGCCGCCCGACACCTCGGCGTGTCGGTACGAACAGTCCGGCGTATGATCGCCGATCTCATGCGACGGATGGACGCCCGTAGCCGCTTCCAGGCCGGCATCCTCGCGGCGAAAAAAGACTGGCTATAGCACTTTCGCATCGGTGATGCCATACCAGTGGCACCAAGTTGCCACTACACGTTCTTTCTATGCCAACTGCGAGACACGACAGGCCCAATACCTCATGCTTCCGTAGGGAGACGGGCCGGAGCGGCAGCCAGGCCCCAGCTTTCGCGAAGTGACGCCTTGCGGCACTCGCGCGGACGAGGCTGGGCGATGGCCACCGAGCTGGCCCTCACACCGGAACCACCGACGACGGCGTCGGATCACTGACTTGCGCGGGCAGCTTCCGCATCGTCGACGCCGACGATGCGGCATGTTTGCCCGTCCTTTCTTCAAGCTGTCAGGGGGCACGCGTGTCAATATTCTCCGGTTGGCTTCCGGCGGCCCGGAACAGGGCCGTCGGATGACGCACCGTACTCTCATTGTGGCTCGCATCAGTGCTGACGACGAACCCGCCGTCGCCGATATCTTCCGAGAATCGGACGACGGGGAGCTGCCGCATCTGCTGGGCGTCGTCCGGCGGGATCTCTTCAGTTTTCACGGACTTTACTTTCACCTGATCGAGGCGACCGACGACGTGGCGCCCGCCCTGCCCGCCGTACGCGAGCACCCGTTGTTCGTCGACATCAACACGAAACTCGCCAGACACATCACCGCGTACGACCCGGACACCTGGCGCAGCCCACGCGACGCGACCGCCCGGAACTTTTATTCATGGGTCGCGGATCGGCACCCTCCGAAACCGGATCACCACGACGAAGGAGAGAACCATGGCAGATCAGTGGACCGCTGACCAACTGCTCGACTTCCTCGTGGAACGCACGGTGCTCGTCGCCGACGAGCGACCCGACCATCTTGGCGTCACGTTCGCCGAGGTCGGGGTGGACTCACTGGCCTACCTGCACCTGCAGACCGTCGTCCTCGACACCTTTGGCGTCGAACTGCCGGCGGAGCCGCCCGAGGACTACACTCTTGCCGAAATTCTTATTGCCATCAACAGCACCGCCAGAGCGGACGTCGCATAGGCTGCTGGCCGGGTCGGCGACTCCGTTTCGTATCCGACAGAAATTCACTCCATACCCAACAGGAATTCACGACCGGACAGCGAGAATCATGCAACCAGGGGGAACGCGCGGTTGTGTCGACAGCCGCCCGCGCACACGATGTCCGTCCCCGACCGGGACCGGACACCTGGCGACCGTCTGACCGACACTCCAGGGCCGAGGACGACATGATCGCATGCGGGCCCTGTCTGTTCGGAGCTCCCGCCGGATCCGGCGGGCTGCGACCGGATCCGGTGTGGCGGGGCGTCCAGCGAAGGGGCATCCAGAAGCCGTCGAACGGGCGAAGTCGACCATCTGTGGTTCTTCGCCGTCCGCTGGCACGTGCGCCCGGATGACGAGCCGGTTCACACATATCAGCAATGGCGCCACGGGCCGTGCCCCGCGCCGGCCCTGAACCTGGCCGCAGACACCCGAACGGAGATACCCGATGAGTGCTTCCAGCACTTTCCGGATCGTTCTTACGCAACAGATCACACCCGGCCGGGAACGCGAGTTCGAGGAAACCTGGCTGCAGGTCGCTCCGGACGCAGCCAAGCAGCCGGGGAATCTCGGCGCCTGGCTGGTCCGTTCCACGGACGATCCCAGCACCTACTACATATTCGGCGAGTGGGCCAATGAGCAGGCGTACCAGGAGTTCCAGCGCAATCCCGAGCACCTGGAGCACCGGAAGCGGCTGCACGCGCTGCGCACCAGCTTCTCCGCGGCCGCCGGGACCGTGGTGGCGCACCTGCCCGGAGTCGACGCGCGCACGTATGCCGAGCAGGCCGGCTGAACCAGCGCCGACAGCTTTCTCGACCGGAACATCGTCAACCAAACGGAGAGCCATGGCCGGGCGCACGGAGAACTCGATCTGGATCGATGCCGACATCGATCTGGTCTGGACGATCACAAACAATCTCGAGGACTGGCCGAATCTTTTCACCGAGTACGCCGCGGTGGAGATTCTCGAGCACCACGACCAGACCTTCAGGTTCCGTCTGACGATGCACCCGGACGCGAACGGAAAGGTCTGGAGCTGGGTCTCGGAACGGACGCTGGATCCGGAGAAGCACCGCGTGCGGGCACGCCGGGTCGAACCAGGCCCCTTCGAGTTCATGAACATCGAATGGACCTACGAACCGGAAGGCGCCGGCACCAGGATGCGCTGGGTGCAGGACTTCCACATGCGCCCGGACGCGCCGGTCGACGACGAGTGGATGACCAACAACATCAACAACAACACCCGACGGGAGATGGGCGTCATCCGGGAGAAGGTCGAGCGGGCCGCCCAACACGCGAAGGCCCTTCCTCAGCAGGTCTGATCAGCTCCGATCAGGGCCCGGCATCTGTTGTGAATCACGCGCGCAGCGCCGGGCCCATCGGATCCCGTCCCGGAAGCCGATCAGGCGGCTCCGGGAGGTCCGCGACGCACCCAAGGAGAAGCGATGACCCTGACGACCAACAACCCGGCCGTGACGCCGCAGGTGCTCTCCATCCATGACGTCCCGGCCAACCGCCGCCGCGGCGGCGACATCCGCACACTGCTGTCCCCCGCGACGGTGGGCGCCAAGTCAGGCTTCCTCGGCACGCTGACGCTGCGGCCCGGCGAGTTCGTCAGCGAACACTGGCACCCGTACTCCGAGGAGTTCCTGTACTGCGTGTCCGGGCAGGTCGTCGCGCGGCTCGATGGCGAGCACACCGCACTCCCCGCCGAGCACGGGTTGCTCATCCCGATCGGCACCCGCCACCGGATCGTCAACGACGGCGACGAGACCGCCTTCCTCGTCTTTCATCTCAGCCCGCTGGCACCGCGGCCGGACCTCGGCCACGTCGACACCGAACCGCTCCCCCAGCCCTGATCCAACCCCGATCCAGCCCCGAAACACCCGCTATGGAACACCCGTGAGAAACACCCCGTGAAGGAGCCGGAAGTGAGAAGGACGGCCATAACCGGCATCGGCGTGGTCGCGCCAGGAGGCACTGTCCGCAAGGAGTTCTGGGATCTGCTGACCGAGGGCCGGACGGCGACCAGGCGTCTGTCGTTCTTCGACCCGACGCAGTTCCGCTCGCAGATAGCCGCCGAATGCGACTTCGACCCGGACGCTGCTGGCCTGACCCCGCAGGAGATCGCCCGCAACGACCGCTTCGTGCAGTTCGCCCTCGCGGCCGCGACCGAGGCCGTGGCCGACAGCGGTCTGGATCTCGGCCGGGACGGCGCCGACAGCGCCGACGGTGCCGACGCCGGTGGCCCGGTGGTGGCCGTCAGCATGGGCAGCGCGGTCGGCGCGACCACCCGTCTGGAGGACGAGTACGTCGTCGCCAGCGACAGCGGACGCGACTGGCTCGTCGATCCTGTCTACGCCTCGTCGTTCCTTTATCACGCTCTGGTTCCAAGCTGTCTGGCCACCGAGGTGGCCTGCCGTTTCTCCGCCCACGGCCCGGCGCACGTGGTCTCGACGGGCTGCACCTCCGGGATCGACGCGGTCGGGTACGGCCACCAGCTCATCGCCGACGGCGAGGCCGACATCGTGATCGCGGGGGCGACGGACGCGCCGCTGTCCCCGATCTCCATCGCCTGCTTCGACGCGATCCGCGCGACGTCGGCCCGCAACGACGATCCCGAGCACGCCTCCCGGCCGTTCGACGCCAGCCGGGACGGGTTTGTCATGGGTGAGGGCTCCGCCGTGCTCATCCTGGAGGAGCTCGAGCACGCCCGGGCCCGGGGCGCGCACGTGTACTGCGAGATCACCGGCTATGCCGCCCGCTCGAACGCCTTCCACATGACCGGTCTGAAGGCCGACGGGCTCGACATGGCCGAAGCGATCTCGGACGCCCTGCGGCAGGGCCGTACCGACCCGACCAGGGTCGGCTACGTCAACGCGCACGGCTCCGGGACCAAGCAGAACGACCGCCACGAGACGGCCGCGTTCAAGAAGTCGCTCGGGCAGCACGCCTACGACGTCCCGGTGAGCTCGATCAAATCCATGGTCGGCCACTCCCTCGGGGCGATCGGCGCCATCGAGATCGCGGCCTGCGCCCTGGCGATCGAGAACCGGGTCGTCCCGCCCACGGCCAACTGGTCCAGCCGGGACCCCGAGTGCGACCTGGACTACGTGCCGAACATCGCCCGCGAGCACGACGTCGACGTGGCGCTGTCGGTCGGCAGCGGCTTCGGTGGGTTCCAGTCGGCCATCGTGCTCGACCGCGGACGAGGTGACCGGTGAGCGCCGCCCGCGCCGGGCTGCGTCCTGTCATCACCGGCATCGGGGCGGTCACCCCCAGCGGCATCGGGACCGAGGAGCACTGGCGTTCCACGCTGCGCGGTGAGCTGCGGGTGGGGCCGATCACCAGCTTCGACGCCAGCCGGTACGCCACCACGCTCGCCGGTGAGGTGACCGGCTTCGACCCCGCCGACCACATCGGCGGCCGGATCATCCTGCAGACCGACCGGTGGACGTGGCTGGGCATGGCCGCGACCGGGTTCGCGCTGACCGACGCCGCCTATGACCCGGCGGCGTACGACCCGTACGCGACCTCGGTGGTGTTCGGGGCCGGATCCGGTGGTAACGACTTCGGCCAGCGGGAGATCCAGCGGCTGTGGAGCCGGGGCCGCCAGGCCGTGAGCGTGTACCAGTCCATCGCCTGGTTCTACGCGGCAACCACCGGCCAGACCTCCATCCAGCACGGTATCAAGGGGCCGTCCGGGGTCGTGGTCTCCGACGACGCCGGCGGTCTCGACAGCCTGGCGCAGGCGCGGCGGACCATCCGCCGCGGAACGCCGGTGGTGCTCGCCGGCGGCGCCGAAGCCGGCCTCACCCCCTACGCGCTGACCTGCCAGACCACGAGCGGACGCCTGTCCACCAGCCGTGAGCCACGCGGCGGCTACAAGCCGTTCGACCGTGACGCGGGCGGCCATGTGCCCGCCGAGGGCGGCGCGACGCTCGTCGTGGAGGACCCGGCGTCCGCGGCGGCCCGCGGCGCGCCAGGGGTGTACGCCGAGATCGCCGGGTACGCGGCGACCCACGACGCGTACCACCACCGCGACCCGACGCCGGATCCGCGCTGGTACGCCGAGGCCATGCGCCGGGCGCTCGCCGACGCGCGGCTCACCCCGGCCGACGTCGATGTGATCTTCGCGGACGGAGCGGGCTCCCGTGACCTCGACGAGGTCGAGGCACGCGCGATCCATGCCGCGTTCGGCGCGCACGCCGAGCGCGTCCCGGTCACCGCCCCCCAGGGGCTGACCGGGCGGATGAGCGCGGGCGGCTCGGCGCTGGCCGCCGTCAACGCCGTGCTGTCCATCCGCGACGGGGTGATCCCGGCGGTGGGCAATCTCGACGACCCGGCACCGGAGTACCGCCTCGACCTCGTCCGGGTGCCGCGCGAGGCCCCGGTGCGAGTCGCCATGGTCAACGCCCGCGGCTACGGCGGCTTCAACAGCTCGCTGATCCTGCGGGCCGTCGACCCCGCGACCACGGACGGAGGAATCCGATGATCAGAGCGACGCTGCGCATGCTCGTCCGTCCCGACCGGGAGCAGGACTTCGTCGACGCCTGGGAGAAGATCGCCTCGGTGGTCCGCCAAGCGCCGGGAAACCTACGCCAGAGCCTCCTGCGCACCGGCCCCCGCGAATTTGTGATCACCAGCGACTGGAACAGCCCGGAAGCATTCCAGAAATTCGAGCGAAGCCCGGAACAGGACGTCCTGACCGCACCCCTGCGCGAACTTCGGGAAAGCGCGAGAATGGAAGTCTCAGAAATCGTCCTGCATGTCGAGAAAGAAGACTCGGAAATTTCTCCAGAAAGAGCGGAATCCGCCGTCGACAGGCAGGTCGAGGCCAACCGGAGAACGATTATCGAGCATTTCCGGTCGCTGGAGCGCGGGGACGTCGACGCCGCCGTGTCGGCCTTCGCGCCGGACATGGTCAACCACCGGCTCCAGCCGGGCAGCCCCCCGGGGCGCGACGGGCTGGCCCAGACCCTGGCGGTCGTGCTGCGCGCCTTTCCGACCGGGACCTGGACGGTCGAGAACATCGTCGCGGACACCGAGAACGTCGTGGCGAAACTGGTGGTCGAGGGCGAAGCACAAGACGTTATCATGGGTGTGCGGGCGACCGGCCAGCGGGTCACCTGGCGGCACATCCACTGGTTCCGCATATTGGACAGCACGGTGGTCGAGCACGACGCCATCCGTGACGACCGCGGCCTGCTGCGCCAACTCGGCGTGGGCACGGGGGGAACGCATTCCGGCGGGCTCGGCGTCAGTCTGCCGGGAAGTACTCGCACACTCCAGCCGGATACCGGTGACCGCGACCCGGCGTTCACCGCCTGAAACGGGATTCCGGCCCGGGACGACCATCGCGGGCCGTGTCCCCATACCTGTCACACCCGTAAGGAGCAATTCGTGCGAGTGCTCTTCACCACTTCTCCGGTCCACGGTCATCTCTTTCCGCTGGTTCCGCTCGCGCACGCGCTGCGGGCGGCCGGCGACGACGTCCTGGTCGCCGCGCCGGCGAACTTCACCGGCGCCATCACCGAGGCCGCGCTGCCGGCGGGGGCGACCGCGCCGTCGGTCGACTTCCTCACGATCATGACCAGGGACCGGGACGGCCGGCCGGTGCCGCCCGCGACAACCGCCGCGGAACGCAACGAGGGCACCGGCCGGGCCTGGGGGCGCCTGACCGCCGCCACCCTGCCGTACACGCTGGAACTGGTGGAGCGCTGGCGCCCGGACGTCATCATCAGCGAACCGACCGAGCACGCGGGCCAGCTCGCCGCCGAGACGCACGGCCTACCCTGGGTCGAACACGGCTGGGGTGTGACGACAATGCCCGAGGCCCGGCCGCCCGCCCGCCCGCGACGAGCTCACGCCGGAACTCGCCCGCCTGGGCCTGACGGACCTGCCCGAACCCACGCTGCGCCTGCACCCGTGCCCGCCGAGCCTGCGGCCGGCGGACCCGCCCGGATCCCGCGACCGGCACATCCGCTACGTCCCCTACAGCGGAGCCGCCACGCTGCCGGAGTGGATCCTCAGGCGGACGGAGCGGCCCCGGGTCACCCTGGCCGTCGGCAGCAGCCTGGTCAGGGCCGCCTTCCGGGACCTCGCGGAAACGCTGGCGGAGGTCGCCACCGTCCTGCACGGCCTCGGCATCGAGGTCGTGGCCGGCCTGGAGGACCCGATCAGCCCCGGCTGGACGCTGCCGCTGCCGGCCGGCGCCCCCACCGATCTGCTCCCGCTGCACCTGGTCGCACCCACCAGTGACCTTGTCGTCCACCACGGGCGCTCCGGGGCGGCGCTGACCGCGGTGACGGCGGGCCTGCCGCAGCTCGCGCTGCCACGGTTCGCGGACCAGTTCGACAACGCCGCGCGCATCAGCGCCGCCGGCGCGGGCCGGCAGCTGCTGGGGGAAGGCGTCACGGCCGAGTCGGTCGTCGCGGCCTGCCGCGACCTGCTCGACACCCCCTCATACCGGGACAGGGCGGCGGCGCTCTCCGCCGAGAACGCCGCCCAGCCGACGCCCACCGACGTCGTCGCGGTCATCCACGACCTCACCGCCGCCCTGGTCTGACCAAACGGGAGCAGCTTTCATCATGGAGACAGATTTCTGCGTCATCGGCGCCGGCCCGGCCGGGCTGACCCTGTCGCTGTTACTGGTGCGATCCGGCGCCCGGGTCGTTCTCGTCGAACGGGCGACGTCGTTCGACCGCGAGTACCGCGGCGAGATCCTCCAACCCGGAGGCGCGCTCATACTGGACCAGCTGGGTGTTCTCGACGGCGCCCGCAAACGGGGGCACTACGAGTGCTCGCGCTTCCGTATCGTCTCCGGCGGACGCCCCCTGTTCCAGGCCGAGTACGACCAGATCGAACCGCCGTACAACCACTTCCTCAGCATCCCGCAGCCGAACGTGCTGGAAGAACTCTTCGACGCCTGCAAACAGTACGACCGCTTCGTGTATCTCGACGGCCGGTCACCGAGCGGGCTGCTCCTGGACGGCGAACGCGTCGTCGGCGTCACCCTGCCGGACGGCGACACCGAGCAGCGGATCGACGCCCGGTGCGTGATAGCCGCGGACGGGCGGCACTCGAAGACCCGGCGGCTGGCCGACATCACATTCACCAAGATCGACGCCTTCGACTACGACATGGTGTGGTTCAAACTGCCCGCCCCGCAACGGCACGGCCCCGAGGTGACGGTCTTCCAGGGCGACGGCAACCCGATCATCGTCTACGACGCCTACCCCGACAGCCTCCAGCTGGGCTGGACGCTCCCACGGCGCAGCTACCGGTCGCTGGCCCAGCACGGGATCGAACACATCAAGGAACAGATCCGCCAGTCCGTCCCCCGGTACGCCGACCTGATCACCAAATACGTCAACGCGCCCGGTGACCTTGCGGTGCTGGACGTGTTCGCCGGTTTCGCCGACACCTGGGCCCGGGACGGCCTGCTGCTCATCGGGGACGCCGCGCACACGCACGGACCCATCGGCGGCCAGGGGATCAACCTCGCGATCCAGGACGCGGCACTCGCGCACCCGATCCTCGTCTCGGCGCTGGCCGCCGGCAGCTTCGACCGCGACACGCTCGGCCAGTTCGAACAACAGCGGCGGCCAGTCGTGGAAACGGTCACGCAGATGCAGGCCAGGCAGGCCAAGCTGCTGTTC
>NZ_CAAAFS010000040.1:0-10492 GCF_900634755.1 Protofrankia symbiont of Coriaria myrtifolia | reverse complement strand
GTCTACTAGTTACGCGGAATCTTGGTAGTCTGCCGCTGTGGAACGGCCCTACCTGCCCAGGCTCGTCTACGGGCTGATCCAGGAACTCCTGACGGAGCTGCCCGATCTGCGGGACTATGTCGAGCTGGCGTTGCGCGGCGGTTTCCCGAGGCGGCGCTGCGCCTTTCCGCCAGGACCCGCGCGCACGGTCTTTCAGGGAAGCGTCATAGGAAAACACTCGAAACCTAAAAACGACTGCGCCGCGTGTAACGGTAGCGGAACGGTAGTGGTCACGGGCGACGGGGAGGGCACGGGTTCCGGGCAGGAGAAGAAGAGGCGTTCGATATGCAACGGCACGGGGAAGGTGTAAGAAGAGCCGATTTCATTCCCAACGTGATCTGGGTGAACGGTGATGGCTCATGGATGGTTCCGCTGAATCGGGCCAAAGAACCCGAACGCTGGCAGGCCGCGGTCGACAGCGACGCACCCGTCATCATCCAGGTCGACGACGGAGCCGACACGTACGGTGTCGGCAGGGGCATCTTCCCGACGAGTTCGAGCAGCGCTTCCGGTGTCATGAAGAAGATGCTGGACATGTTGGACGTCCAACTGGGAATGGACGTCCTCGAAATTGGTACCGGAACCGGATACAACGCGGCGCTCATCGCCGAACGATCGAAGACGGGCCGGACAGCCACGATCGAGGTGGACCCCGTAATCGCGGATCACGCCCGCGCGACGATAGCCAGACTTGGAATTCCGGTCACCATTGTCACGGATGACGGCACACGCGGCTACTCCAACGGTGCACCTTACGATCGAATCATGGCCACGGCGAGCGTCAGCACCGTTCCCTACGCCTGGGTAGAGCAGACCCGTCCGGGCGGCCGGATCGTCCTACCGCTCGCCGGAAGTTTCGGACAGTGCGCACTCCTGTCACTGACCGTCACAGACGATGGAACCGCCCGGGGGCGTTTTCAGAGCACCGCGGCATTCATGAAGATACGCAGCCATCGTGACGGCGCTCCGCTGTGGTGGACACACGAGGACAACCGCCAGATCAGCTTCACGCCCGTTCGTCCACGCGAGGTGTTCGAGAACCACGACGCGGGTTTCGCCCTGGGGCTGGCATGCCCCGGAATGATCGCGGGAAGTGCTACCGATCCCGAGACCGGGATCGTCTTTCTTCGCCTGTCACATGCGCGGTCCCGATCGTGGGCCTCCTTCGCGGACGATCCGGAGGACGAAGGATACGAAGTCCTCCAGTGTGGGCCACGCCGGTTGTGGGAGGAACTGGAGGCCGCCTACCACTCGTGGATCAATGCCGGTAGACCAAGGTTCCACCGCTTCGGCATGACCGTCACTCCACACGGCCAGGAAGCCTGGCTCGGCACCCCGGGCCACATTGTCTTGCCCGTCCAGCGGCCGGCCGCCTGGAGCTGAGCAAACTGACCTGGGCAGACCTGGACAGGCTCTCAGTCGGCTCCCAGGCTCACATCAGGTCAGCGTCAGACTGAAACCCCACTATCAGGTCCCATGACGGTGACTCCCGACCTTCGACAGCAGCCCGGACCGACGGCGAGGATCCGGCCATGACCACGACCGTTCCCGAGCGGGCGGGCATTCCGCCCGCCCCGGCCGCGGCACCCGGCCGCCCCGGCGCCGGTTCCCGGGCAGGGGGCCGGTGGGCGCGAAGCCTCCTGCGCGGCCGGGAGAGCGATCCGGCATGGGTGCGTCCCGCGCTGCTCGCCCTGCTGGCCGGGACGGCCGTGCTCTACATCTGGGGGCTCGGCGCCTCCGGCTGGGCGAACAGTTTCTACAGCGCCGCCGTCCAGGCCGGGTCGTCGGACCTGACGGCGTTCTTCTTCGGCTCCTCGGACGCTGCGAACTTCATCACCGTGGACAAGCCACCGGCGTCACTGTGGGTGATGGACATCTCGGTGCGTATCTTCGGGCTGAGCCCGTGGAGCGTGCTCGTCCCGCAGGCGCTGGAAGGTGTCGCCGCCGTCGGGGTGCTGTACGTGACCGTCCGGCGCTGGTTCTCCCCGGCCGCGGCGCTGCTGTCCGCGGCCGTGTTCGCGCTGACACCGGCCGCGGTGCTGATGTTCCGGTTCAACAACCCCGACGCGCTGCTCGTCCTGCTGCTGCTCCTCGGCGCCTACGCGACCGTCCGGGCTGCGGAGACGGGCAGCGCCAGGTGGCTGGTCTGGGCGGGTGTCTTCGTCGGTTTCGGCTTCCTCGCGAAGATGATGCAGGCCTTCCTGGTCGTGCCGGTCTTCGCGCTCACCTACCTGCTGGCCGCGCCGATATCGCTGCGACACAGGATCGGCCGGCTGCTGCTGTCCGGGGTGGCGATGCTCGTCGCCGCCGGCTGGTGGGTGGCGGCCGTGGAGCTGTGGCCGAAGGGTTCCCGGCCCTACGTCGGCGGGTCGCAGAACAACAGCATCCTCAACCTCGTCTTCGGCTACAACGGCTTCGGACGGCTCAACGGCAACGAGGCCGGCAGCGTCGGCGGAGGCGGCGGAGGCACTGGCGGCCGCTGGGGGGAGACCGGCCTGACCAGGATGTTCAACACGGAGATGGGCGGGCAGATCTCCTGGCTCATCCCCGCGGCACTGATCATCATGGTAGCCGTGATCGCGATGCGCGGACGCGCCCCACGCACCGACCGGACCAGAGCCGCGCTGCTGCTCTGGGGCGGCTGGCTGGTCGTCACCGGCGTCACCCTGAGCCTCGCCAAAGGAATCATCCACCCCTATTACACGATCGCGCTCGCGCCGGCGGGGCCGCGGCCGTCGTCGGCATCGGCGGCGTCCACCTGTGGCGTGAACGCGACCGGCTCGGGTCCTGCCTGGTCCTGGCGGCCGCGGTCACCGCCACGGCGGCGTGGTCATACGTCCTGCTGCACCGGACGCCCGACTGGCAGCCGTGGCTGCGAGCGCTCGTGATCGCTGTCGGTGCCGTGGCGATCGTCACGCTGATCCTCACGCTGGTGCTTCCCGCGCGTCCGGCACGTCGCGCCGCGACGGTGCTGGCCGCCGCCGGCATCCTGGTGACGCTGATCGGGCCCGCGGCCTACGCGGTCGAGACGGCCGCCACCCCCCACACCGGCGCCCTCCCGTCGGCGGGGCCCACCGGCGGCTTCGGCGGCGGCCCTCGCGGAGGCGGTTTCGGCGGCGGAGGCTTCGGCGGCGGCGTCCGGATGAACGGTCCGGGCGGCGGTGTCCCGCAGGGGATGCCACCAGGCGGCATAACAGGCCAGGGCGGCGCGACGGGAGGCCAGGGCGCTGTGCCGGGCCAGGGCGGCACGACGGGCCAGGGGGGCGCGACGGGCCTGGGTGGCGGCTTCGGCCAGCAGGGTGCGGCGATGTTCGGCCGGGGCGGCGGCCTCGGGGGGCTGCTCGACGCCGGGACGCCGAACGCCGAACTGGTGACCGCGCTCGCCCAGAACGCCGAGCGCTACACCTGGGTCGCGGCCACCATCGGATCCAACTCCGCCGCCGGCGTCCAGCTCGCCACCCGTGTACCGGTGATGGCTATCGGCGGCTTCAACGGGACCGACCCGGCCCCCTCGCTGGCCCAGTTCCAGGAGTACGTCGAAGCCGGGAAGATCCATTACTTCCTCGCCAGCGGTGGCATGGGCCGCGGTGGCGGCTCCGGCGGCACCGCCAGCGCGATCACCACATGGGTCCAGCAGACCTTCACCACGACCACGATCGGCGGCACGACCGTCTACGACCTGACCAGGCCAGTCGCATAAAGTAATCACCGCGCAGTATCTCCGGAACAGGACCGGGGCACGGGTCTCCCGGCGGCGCGAAAAGCGCTTTTCGCGCCGCCGGGAGGCCTTCTTCCATTTTTCAGCTTCTTTCCACTTTTCAGCTTCCAGTTTTCAGCTGCCAGCTTCCAACCGGCCCCGTCCTTTCAACCGACAGCAGCCACTTGCGACCGTCCGCAGGCGGCCAGGGCGCCGCCCCGGAGCCGGAACATGCCGGGCGGCCCGGCACCTGAGACGACCTGGCGCACGGGCAGCCTGGCCACCTGGGTGGACGCCGGCAGCAGGCCCGTGTCCCGGCGTCCAGCGGGATGATCCTTGTCACGGGCGCCGGGGGCGGCCCGGCTGGCGGGGCGACGGTAAACCCGGCGGTGGCAGGTCGTCGCGGATCTACGGTCCGGAGCCCGAATTCCACTACCCGCTGTTAGGCTTCGGCATTGTCGGCCCGGCCGAACGCGGCCGTGCCCGACCGGTCGATGACGACACAGCGCAGTCACTCACCGCAATCACACTGTGTTATCTGAACCATTAGAAACCAAGCAGTTACAAGCATCGGCGTCACCCTGAGAGGTCTGGGATGTCACGACCACGACCACGAGTGCTGGGTGTCGTGCTGGCGGGAGGCGAGGGCAAGCGGCTCGCGCCACTCACCGCCGACCGGGCCAAGCCGGCCGTCCCCTTCGGCGGCCTCTACCGGCTGATCGACTTCGTCCTGTCGAACCTGGTCAACGCGGGCTACCTGCGTATCTGCGTGCTCACCCAGTACAAGAGCCACAGCCTGGACCGCCACATCACCACCACCTGGCGGATGAGCAACCTGCTCGGCAACTACATCACCCCGGTACCGGCCCAGCAGCGACTCGGCCCCCACTGGTACACCGGATCCGCAGACGCCATCCACCAGTCCCTCAACCTCGTCCACGACGACCAGCCGGACATCGTGGTCGTCTTCGGCGCCGACCACGTCTACCGGATGGACCCGCGGCAGATGGTCGACCAGCACCTGGCCAACGGAGCCGGCGTCACCGTCGCCGGCCTGCGCGTCCCGCGGGCCGACGGCACACAGTTCGGCGTGATCCGTCCCGGCGCGGACGGTTACACCATCGACGCCTTCCTGGAGAAGCCCGCCGACCCGCCCGGCCTGCCGGACAGCCCCGAGCAGACGTACGCCTCCATGGGCAACTACGTGTTCTCGACGGACGTCCTGATCGACGCGCTGCGGGCCGACGCGGACGACGACACCAGCGTCCACGACATGGGCGGGAACATCATCCCGATGCTCGCCAAGGCCGGCGTGGCGCAGGTCTATGACTTCACCTCCAACGACGTACCCGGGGCCAACGAGCGGGATCACGGCTACTGGCGTGACGTCGGCACCCTGGACTCCTACTTCGACGCGCAGATGGACCTGTGCGCGGTCGACCCGGTGTTCAACCTGTACAACCGGAACTGGCCCATCCTGACCAACGTCCCGTCCCTGCCGCCGGCGAAGTTCGTCCACGAGCACCCGAACCGGACCGGCACGGCCGTCAACAGCATCGTCAGCAACGGCGTGATCATCTCTGGTGGTCTGGTGCGCCACTCGGTGCTGTCGCCGGGCGTGCGGGTGAACTCGTGGGCGCATGTCGAGAACGCGGTCGTCATGCACAACACGGTGATCGGACGGCGGGCCGTGGTCCGTAACGCCGTCCTCGACAAGAACGTGATCGTGCCCGAAGGCGGCGAGGTCGGGGTGGACAAGGAGCACGACCGCGCCCGTGGGTTCACCGTGAGCCCGGAGGGCGTGACCGTCGTCGGGAAGGGTGTCACGATCACCTGCTGACAGCAGGCGTTCAGCGTTCCGGCCGGAGCCGGAGCCCGACCGGCTCCACAGGCTTCGGCCGGCTTCAGGTCTTCGGCCGGGCTCCGGAGCCCGGACCCAGGGCCCGGGTCCGGGGTTCGGCCGGCCACCAGGCACAGGTCACCAACCACAAGGGCGGGCATGCGCGTTTCACTGCTGACCAGGGAGTACCCACCGGAGGTCTACGGCGGCGCGGGGGTGCACGTCGAGTACCTCGCCCGCGAGCTGGCCCACCTGGTGGACCTGACCGTGCACTGCCAGGGCGCCGACCGCCCGAGCCCGGACGGCCTCACGGTACGTGCGCACCGGCCGTGGGAGGTGCTCGCGGACGCCGGGGAGGCACTGCGGACGGTGTCGGCCGACCTGTCCGCCACCGCCGCTGCCGCGGACGCCGACCTGGTGCACTCGCACACCTGGTACGCCAACCTCGGCGGGCACCTGGCGTCCCTGCTGTACGGGATCCCGCACGTGATGACCTCGCACTCCCTCGAGCCGCTGCGGCCGTGGAAGGCCGAACAGCTCGGCGGCGGCTACGCGCTGTCGTCATGGTGTGAGCGGGTCTCCATCGAGTCGGCGTCGGCCGTCATCGCGGTGAGCAGGGGCATGCGAGCGGACGTCCTGTCGGCCTATCCGGCGGTCGACCCGACCCGGGTGCACGTCATCGGCAACGGGATCGACACCGACGAGTACACCCCGGATCCGGCCACCGACGTCCTCGCCCGCTACGGCGTCGACCCGGAGCAGCCGTCGGTGGTGTTCGTCGGACGGATCACCCGGCAGAAGGGCCTGCCGGTGTTGTTGAAGGCGGCGGCCGGGTTCGACCCGCGGGCCCAGCTCGTGCTCTGCGCGGGGGCGCCCGACACCGACGACCTGCTGGCGGAGGTGACCGCGCAGGTCGACCGGCTGCGCGACACCCGCAAGGGCGTCGTGTGGATCCCGGGCATGCTGTCCAAACCCGAGGTCATCCAGCTTCTGACGCACGCGACCGTCTTCGTCTGCCCGTCGGTGTACGAGCCGCTGGGGATCGTCAACCTGGAGGCCATGGCCTGCGGGACGGCCGTGGTCGCCTCCCGGGTCGGTGGCATCCCCGAGGTCGTCGACGATCGTGTGACCGGGCTGCTCGTCCCGCCAGAGGACCCCGCAGCGCTCGCCGAAGCCGTCAACACGCTGCTGGGCGACCCGGCGCGCGCGAACGCGATGGGCCGGCGGGGCCGGGACCGCGCCGTCGCCGAGTTCGGCTGGCAGGCCGTGGCGGAGCGAACCGCCCGCCTGTACGAGTCGATCCTGTCCCCTGCCCGGCTCCGGCCGTCCCCCTGATCCCGCAACCGTCCCCCTGGCTCCGGTCGTCCTCCTGGCTCCGGCTATCGTCCGGGGCCTGCCCGTCCTCGCCCCCAACGCCGCGGAACGAACGACGAGGGACACATGCCCTTTCTCAGTGACAGGATCGCCGTCGAAGAGATCGACGACATCCGTTGGCGCCTGCTGGAACCCGTCAGCTACGAGGGAAAAGAACAGGTCTTCACCGTGCCGACGGGGTTTACGACCGACTTCGCGTCGGTCCCACGCTTCCTCACCTGGCTGGTACCCACATACGGGCGTTACACCAAGGCGGCCATCCTGCACGACTGGCTGTGGAAACTGACCGACGCCGGCGACTTCGACCACGCCGACGCGGACGGGATCTTCCGCTGGGCAATGCGTGAACTCGATGTGGCCTTCTTACGGCGGTGGCTGATGTGGGCGGCGGTGCGACTCGCCGGCGTCCGGAAATCGGGGCTGTCCACGCTGTGGCGCCCGGGGTTCGGGCAGCTCGCCGCGCTCGTCGCCGTCACCCTTCCCGGTTTTCTCTTCGTCCTGGTCCCCGGCTGCGTCGTCCTCGCCGCGCTCTTCGTCTTCTATCTCGCCGAATCCACCGCCTTCCTGATTCTGAAAATCGGCAGCCGGCGGGCACCGACCGGAAAGCCGGTGAAAAAGGTCAACCCTCCGTCATTCCGGTGGACGCCGTCGTAGACGGTCCCGCATCTTCCACGAGCCGGTGCCGGGCAGCCCGTAGGTGTCAGCGCACTGCGCTTGTCGACCAGGCGTCGCCCGGTGGCCGAACTGTCGTCACCGGCCGGTGGTCGAAGGTGTCGAGAGTCATCGCATGCGACGACACCTGTTAGCAGTGGCGCTTGCCGCGACCGTTGCGGTCGTGGGACTCGTCCCGGCCGGTACCGCCATCGCCGCACCCGGCAATCCCGGCCCCGCCGGGCCCGACGGGCCCGACGGGCCCGCGGTCACCTTCGCGCTGCTGGGCGACACTCCTTACGGCGACGCCCAGCGCGCCGTCCTCCCGCACCTGGTCGACACCGTCAACGCCGATGCGGACATACGCTTCGTGCTGCACGCCGGCGACGTCAAGAACGGCTCGTCCACCTGT
Source organism: Protofrankia symbiont of Coriaria myrtifolia (assembly GCF_900634755.1). NCBI lineage: Bacteria > Bacillati > Actinomycetota > Actinomycetes > Frankiales > Frankiaceae > Protofrankia > Protofrankia symbiont of Coriaria myrtifolia. The sequence goes on along the minus strand of NZ_CAAAFS010000040.1, from coordinate 2,479 downwards.
GACGACGCCCGCTTCGCCGATCTGGTACAGCTCTTCGGCACGTTCGACGATCCGTTCGTGCTGACACCCGGCGACAACGAATGGACCGACTGCCACCGTACGGCCGCCGGCGGATACCTACCCACCGAGCGCCTGGAGGCGGTTCGCCGGGTGTTCTTCCCGGAACCGGGCCGTACCCTCGGCCGTCACCAGCTGAGGGTGGCGACGCAGGCATCCGACCAACGCCACCGCGAGTACCGCGAAAACGTGCTTTTCACCCGGAACCGGATCGTCTTCGCCACCGTGCACGTCGTCGGCAGCGAGAACGACCTGGCACCGTGGTCACAGCTGCCCGGTGGGGACCGGCCGGACCTGCGGCTGGCCGAGTTCGAGGCACGCAAGGCCGCCGCACTCGACTGGATCGACACCGCTTTTGCCACCGCCGAGCGCACCCACGCTCCCGGCGTACTCCTGCTGATGCAGGCCGAGCCCACCGAGACCCCGGGCTTCACCGAGATCCGCCGACGCATCGCCGAACGGTCGCGCGGGTACGGCAAGCCGGTCCTGCTCGTGCACGGCGACGAGCACATCTATGAGGTGGAACCCAACTACGCCGGAGTACCCAACCTGACCCGGCTGGAGACCTTCGGCGACACCGCCACGCAGTGGTTGCGGGTCACCGCCAACCCACGCACGCCGGGCGTCTTCTCGTGGACGACGCAGACGGTGCCGTCCACCTGACGGACCGGCCGGCAGGCGGCGGGCCCGGCGGATCCGGAGAGCCTCGGTCCCTGGCCTGCTCGGTGGTTCGAAGAACCATCGAGCAACAGGCCGGCAACCGCGGAGATGACACGGAGGACGTGACGTTGCCAACTTCTCTGCTCCGAACGGGCTGCCACAGAGCCATCGGTGGTTCGGGGTGCAACCCTGGGAAGGGTGACGACGACTGCTCTCCAGTGGCTCTCCCCCACCGGGCCGACCGCTGACACGCCACCGCGCCTCCCCGGCTCGGTGCGCCGTACCAGCACAGTTGACGTCCTGTGCCCGGACGGCACCGAAAGTCCGGTGGTGATCGTCGGCCGAGCACGCGACCTGCGCACCATCGGGGAGCGGGCGGAAACGGACAGCGACGCGCGGGTCGTGGCCGAGGCCGGCGTCCAGGTCACGATCGACTATTTCGGCGACCGGACGGTCACCTCGATCGACTGTGATCCGGCGGTGGCCGGCAGTGACGCGCTGCTGGGCGCCCGGGCCGGATCGGGTTTCCGCACCGCGCTGGACCGGGCCGTGCCCGAGCTGACCGCCGGAGGCACCCTGCTCGGACTGCTCCTCGACGAGGTGCCCGTGGTCATGCTGATCTCGAGTTCGATGATCGTCCGCACCGCCGGAGTGCCGTTCACCGACGTCAGGATGCCGCCGGTCAACGTCTGCGCCGGCTGGGTGGCCGGCGGCGGGCTGGACGTCGCCAACCGCGAGGATCCGTCCGCTCTCCTGGGCCGCGGGCCGAACGCCCCGAGGCTGGAGGACGACAGCGATCCACTGGGCTGGCACGTGGCGCCGCCGTTGCCGCCCGGCAGCATCCGACGGCGGCGCAGGATCGACGTGGCGCCCGGGCCACGGCCGGGCGAGGCCGTGGTGGACGGGCTCTTCCGGGACATCTACCACGACCTGGACGGCTCGGAAGCGATCGTGCACGAGTACGCCGTCAACGCCACGATCGACCTCGCCACCGCGACGATCAACGCGGCGGTGGCGACACCCCGCGTCCTGCCGGGCCCGCAGTGCCCGCTCGCCGCGACGAGCGTCAACCGGGTGCTCGGCCAGCGCCTGCCCGGGCTGCGCAGCGAGCTGCGTTCCTCCATGACCGGGCCGACGACCTGCACCCACCTCACCGACCAGCTGCGCGCCCTCGCCGACATCCACGCCCTGCTCCCGCTGCTGGCCTGACCGTCACGCCAGAAATTCACGCATCTGTTCACTGACCGTCGCCTTTAGCTGACGCTAACGGCACTGTCCGCTCGATAGAGATGACGGGCTCGTGTCGCTGTCCGCGCGCTGTCGGTCAGGAGCCCATCCATGGATCATTCTTGTCCCTCGCCTCGTGGCCGCTCCCTCGTGCGGCGCATGCTGCCGCCTGTACTCGTCGCGGCTCTGGCCGGTGGCCTCAGCCTCACCGGGATCGTCGCGACCCCGGCCTTCCCGGCCTCACCCGACGTGGTGATCAGCGAGGTCCACGGCGGTGGCTGCGCCGGTTACACCACCCGCATCCGTGACATCCAGGGCAGCGCGCACATCTCCCCGCGGAGCGGCCAGTCGGTGTCCGACGTGCGTGGCGTGGTCACCGCGGTGACGGGCAGCGGCTTCTGGTACCAGGACCCGTGCCCGGACGCGGACGACGCCACCTCCGAAGGCCTGTTCGTGTACACGTCCAGCGCACCCACGGTCGCCGTCGGCTAGTGTCCTGAGTCGTTGATTCGCTGGCAGTAGGCGGCGAGGGTCT
>NZ_CAAAFS010000039.1:0-3620 GCF_900634755.1 Protofrankia symbiont of Coriaria myrtifolia | reverse complement strand
TACCGGCCGGGCGGGTCGGGCACCACGAACCTGACCACCACGGAGATCACCTCACCGTCCGTCTCCGTGCTGGGGAGCAGGGCCGTCCCGGCCGCGGCCGTCATCGGCACCGGCACCGGCACCGGCACCGGCACCGGCGGCCGGATACCACCGACCACGGTGATCGACAACGACGCCACGGGCAGCGTCGAGACCTCGGGCACCTTCGACCCCGCCACCGACGGCATCGACTTCTACGAGTCCCTGGAGGGCATGCGCGTCCAGGTGAACAACCCCGTGGCGGTGGGCCCGGCCAACAGCTACAACGAGATCCCGGTGCTCGGTGACAACGGCGCGAACGCGTCCGTGCGCACCACCCGCGGCGGCATCGTGACACGCCAGACCGACGCCAACCCGGAACGGATCATCCTGGACGACGGCGCGCTGGCCGGCTCCACACCCGCCGGGGTGAACGTGGGCGACCACTTCTCTGGCCCGGCCCTCGGCGTCCTCGACCACTCCATTTCCGCAACTTCAAACCGCTGCTGACCAGCGCGATCAGCCGAGTGGCGGGCGGGCTCGCCCCGGAGAGCACCGGCGGGCCGGGCGCCGGGCAGATCTCGGTCGCCACGTTCAACGTGGAGAACCTGGACCCGTCCGACCCGCAGAGCAAGTTCGACGGGCTGGCTCAGCAGATCGTGACCAACCTGGCCGCGCCGGGGATCATCACCGTCGAGGAGGTCCAGGACAACGACGGGGCGACCAACAGCTCGGTGGTGGCCGCCGACCAGACCTGGACCAGGCTGATCAACGCGATCGGTGCCGCGGGCGGGCCGACCTACACCTACCAGCAGACCAACCCGGTGGACGATCAGGACGGCGGTGAGCCCGGCGGCAACATCCGCGTCGGCTTCCTGTTCCGTACCGACATCGGGCTCACCTTCGCCTCCGGCACACCCGGCGGCTCCACCACCGCGGTGGCCGTCTCCGACAGCGGCAACCCCGCCGACCGGGTGAACCTCAGCGTCAACCCCGGCCGGATCGACCCGACCAACTCGGCCTTCAACGCCAGCCGCAAGCCGCTGGTGGGCAAGTTCTACTTCAACTCGAAGCCGCTGCTCGTGATCGCCAACCACTGGAACTCCAAGGGCGGTGACGACCCGCTGTTCGGCCGCTACCAGCCACCGGCCCTCACCAGCGAGACGCAGCGCAACCAGCAGGCGACGGTGGTGCGGAACTTCGTCCAGTCGATCCTGGCGATCGACAGCCAGGCACGGATCGTGGTGGCCGGCGACCTGAACGACTTCCCCTACTCGGCGCCGGTGCAGACCCTGACCAGCGCCGGCCTGACCGACCTACCGGCCACCCTGGCCGACGCAGAGCGTTACACCTACGTCTACGACGGCAACTCGCAGGTCCTCGACCACATCCTGCTCTCCGCCGCGCTGGCCGGCGCCGCGCACAGCTACGACGTGGTCCACGTGAACTCCGAGTTCGCCACCCAACAAAGCGACCACGACCCCCAGGTAGCCCGACTCACCCTGCCCTGAGTTCCGCACCCCAGGGTTTCTCCGTAGCAGGACCTGGTGTCGGTCACCGTACATGGCGGCCGGCACCCTCCGAGTCAGCACCACGGATGCCTCGGCATATGCGGCAATCACAGGCCGGGGGACGCGGCGCTGCGCGAACTCGCCGAGGAAACCGGCATCCCCAGCGACACCATCACATCAGCCGACGATCGGCCGATCCACGTCGGCGTCCACCCCATTCCCGCCAACGACGCCAAGGGCGAGCCGGAGCACCGGCACATCGACTTCCGCTTCCTCTTCCACGCCACTACCGGTACTGGCCAGCTTCAGACCGAGGAGACCACCGACGCGACCTGGCGCAACATCGGCAGTCTCGGCGACGCAACACTGCGACAGCGCATCGCCGAAGCCCTTCGCTGATGCCCGGCCGCCCGTCCTGGCACACGCGACTCCGGACGTGCGCGGGGGCGGGCCTTCGTCACCGCCGCCGAGAGCCGGACAAGGCGGACGTCCCGGAACTCACGAAATCACAGCGCCTGCGAAGTCACAGCGCCTGCTACGGCCGCTCGAACTCCCCGGCCTTCGCAGCACCCAGGAAGGCATCCCACTCACGCGGTCGTGCGTCCTCGACACCGCATGCAACAATCGCACGTCGGAAATTCCCTCTCGACCCGGCGGGCGGAAGCCCGGAGAGCTCCCATCCTCCCAGCTCAAAAGGGCATTTTTGCGTTCAGGAACTCCAGCGGGCAAGCATAAACAGCGGTGCATCCAGGTTACCGTCCCGCCCGCGCTCCCTTGCGCTCGGCAGTGACGCGAGTTAGATTGAGCCCGTTTTCACGACAACGACACGGGGAGTGATGTGGCGTGAATCTGGAATACGCGCAGGCATGGCTGGACGCCTTCTTCACCAGCGGGGAGGCCACCCGGGACTTCTACGCTCCCGACGGCATCTTTACCGATCCGGTCCTCGACCAGCACATCAATGGCCACGAGAAGATGATGCGCCTCTTCCCGCTGTGGTCGATGCCGGACCTTTTCGGCACTCACAAGTTCATCGCCACGAGCTATCTCGGCAACGAGAAGCTCGGTGTATTTCCCTGGGTGTGGCAGGCGAATTTCAACGACAACTTCTTAGGGATGCCGACCGACGGGGTGACGCCCTACATCGAGGGCATCACCGTGCAGGTCTACAACGAAGACGGCAAGGTGACACGGGACTGGACCTACTGGGACGCCATCCAGTGCATCAGGCAACTGCCGTACCCGATCGAGAACCCGCCGGCGACGCCACACCTGTGGCGGGACGGTTGGGATCAGGCAACTGACCCGATGACGGCCCCTCGGCCCTGCCCGCCGGCGCTGGACAAGCTGGAGTGGTCGCCGGGGCCGTACGCGAAGGACCTGCTGGACCAGTTGCGTGTGGTTCCCGAGGGGGCCGAGTCGGTGGCTCGCATGGACCTCGTCGACACAAAGGCCCAGCCCTGGCTTGACGCCTTCTTCATCAGTGGCGAGGCCACCCGGGACTTCTACGCCAAGGACGGCATCTTCGAGGACCCGATCCTGGACCAGCACATCGTCGGCCACGACCGGATGATGAAGCTGTTCCCGCTGTGGTCGAGGCGGGACCTCTTCGGTACCCACAAATTCATCGCCACCGACTACCTGGGTGGCGAACGCCTCGGAGTGTTCAACTGGGTGTGGCAGGCCAACTTTCAGGGCGACCTGTTCCTGGGCATGCCCACTGGCGGGGTGAAGCCATTCATCGATGGGATTACCATTCAGGTCTACAACGACGAGGGCCTGGTGGAACGCGACTGGACGTTCTGGGACGGGATACAGCTCATCAAGCAGCTGCCCTTCCCAATCACCGCTCCTCCCCAGACCCCACACATGTGGCGGGACGACTACAACCCGGAGACGGACGACCTCACCTCGCCCCGGCCGATCCCCGAGGAGCTGCAGAAGCAGAACTGGTCCCCCGGGCCGTACGGCCAGGGGCTCATCGACGCGCTGCGGGCCAAGCTGGCGGCCGACCACCCGTCGGTGACGAGCCTTTAGACAAGTATGTCCGAACGGTTGGGTCGGTCAGTGGTCATAGGCCAATGGCGCTTA
>NZ_CAAAFS010000038.1:0-11271 GCF_900634755.1 Protofrankia symbiont of Coriaria myrtifolia | reverse complement strand
CGATCAGTGATCGGGTGACGGGCGCGGCGGTCTTGTTGTTGTGCCAGATCGCCGCGGCCATCGCCAGTAGCCGCCGGGCGGCCCGGATCGCGACGCCCTCGAAGGTCCGGCCGCCGTGTTGTTCCAGGTCAAGCTGCCCTTTGAGGGTGTCGTTGACCGACTCGATCAGGCGTCGGCGCGCGCCCACACCTCACCCTGCCGCACGCCGCAGGTCCTCCAGCCGGGCGTACTCGGCCGCCAGGTAGTCCGGGGTGACGCCCAGGGCGACGTTGCGCTGCTGCTGGCGGGCGAACCGGACGGGTCCAGATCGACTCGGCCAGCGTCTTGTCCACCCACGCCGACAGCGTCATCCCGACGGCGGCCGCAGCGGCGCGGGCCTGCTCGAGGGTCGCGGCCCGCACGGACACGTTCAGGTTCGGCATGTCAGACACCATACGGCGGACCATCACACGGTTGATGCGGGACCGGACATCTGTGGACGCCCTGGGTGGTGGCGGGCGCACGAAGGAATGGGCTGCGTCAGCGGCCGCCGCTGACATCGAGGATCGCGCCGGTGACGTAGGACGCCTCGGGCGAGCACAGCCAGGCGATCGCGTGCGCTACTTCGTCGGGTTCCCCTCCGCGGCCCATCGGGATGCCGGGCGCGAGGCGCTCGAGGCGGCCGGGTTGCCCGCCGCTGGCGTGGATGTCGGTACGGATGAGGCCGGGGCGGACAGCGTTGACCCGGATGCCGTCCGCCGCGACATCCCCGGCCAGCCCGATGGTCATGGTGCCCTTGGATGCGGCGTATCGGGCTGCCAAGTCCTTTGCGCAGGCAGTGGGGTCGTGCGCCGTTCAGGGATGTGAGGCGCGTGCGAGGCGCGGGGGCGGCGGTGATGGAGGCCCGCCCCTGCGTTGCGTCCGGGACCGGATGCGCCGGGGCGGCCGGCCGGGCGTCAGCGAAGGGCTTCGGCGATGCGCTGTCGCAGTGTTGCGTCACTGAGGTTGTCGATGGTGCGCCAGGTCGCGTCGGTGACCTCCTCGGTCTGAAGCTGGTGAACGTCGGCGGTGGTGCGGAAGAGGAACCGGACGTCGACGTGCCGGTGGTCCGGCTCGCCCTTGGCGTCGTTGGCGGGGATGGGGTGGACGTCGATGTGGATCGGCTGATCGTCGGCTGATGTGACGGCGTCGTCGGGGATGCCGGTTTCCTCGGCGAGTTCGCGCAGCGCCGCGTCCAGAAGGGTCTCGTCCGAGGTCTCCAGGTGGCCGCCGGGCATGAGCCACGTGTCGAGTGCTCGGTGGTGGATGTGCAGGATGCGTCCGTCGGCGTTGGCGAGGATCGCGCCGGCGGTCGCGTGGCCGCGGAACTCCCTGCGGGAGGTGAGGTCGGCGCCGGTGTCGAGGAGGTCGAGAACGGGCGCGAGGTCGGGCTTGTCCTCGGGGTGGGTGTCGAGGTAGGTGGTCAGGGTGGCGCGGATGTGGTCTGCCGTGATGGCCAAGTTGATCATCTGTTGAAGTAGGAGAGCCAGATCGCCGCGATCGCGGCGCGGTCGGGGGCGGGAACCTCGTGCATACCGGGGGTGAGATCGCCGCGGGTGAGCATCCTGATCCCGGCGAGTATCTCGGCTTGGACCAGGAAGATGAACGGCCCCACGCTGGCGCCGTGCAGGAAGTTGACCGCGTTGCCGCCGTTGGCCAGGTAGAAGTAGTGCCCGGTGGTCTGGTAGCGGGTCACATGGTCGCCGACCGCCGTGCGGGTGTAGACGTCTGGCAGCCCGGTCAGCTCGAGTTCGTCCTCGCGGCTGGTGACGGTGGCAACGTAGGCGTCGTTGCGCAGGTGAGGGAAGTCCTCGCCGTGCAGGGAGACCGCACCGGTCGCGCAAAGGACCAGTCCGGCCCCGTTCAGCGCGCTTTCGCGGTCACGGGCGACGGCGAAGCCTTGGGACAGCGCCTGGGTGCGGCGGACGGGGTCGATATCGAAGACGGTGACCTGGACGCCCTTGGCGTGCAGGAGACAGGCGATCGAGGAGCCGAGTTTGCCGAACCCGATGACCAGCGCGGGGCAGCCGTGCAGGATGTCGCCGCGGCTGCGCATGACGGCCTCGGTGGAGAAGACGACGGACTGGCCGACGAGGCGGACCGCGCTTACCGCCCAGCTCCGTGTCCTGCTCTCAGCGCCCGCCCAGGCCGGATCGCTCTTGTTCGCCGCCAGCGGGCCGGCCGCGTTCGCCGCCCCATGGCGTGATGCCTTCGAGTGGGTCGCGCTCTGTGACGCCCTCGACGACTACGACCAGGCCGACACCGACGTGGCCCGTGAACTCGTCGACTCAGCCGCGTCAACGCTGCTACGACTCACGGCGGACGTGGCCAGCAGGAAGATGTTCCGTAGTGTTTCGTCATAAAGTTTCATCGAATTTAAAGATGATGCGGATGAAGCACCCGTAGCGGCTGGTTCCGCGGCTGGCGTGATCGGGCGTGATCGGATACATGTCCGTTGCGCTCGTGGGCATGTCCTACGAAGGCACGTCCCGCGACTCCGAAGAAGACGACTCCGAAGAAGGCGACGGCGAAGAGGGCCGCGATGACGGGACAGTGTCCTCGACAGCGGCTATGAACTCGGTCGCGAGGGAGGCCAGGGCGTCGTAGTGCCGGTGGTAGCCGTACCGCTGCCGCAGGGTGCCCCAGTCGTTGAACTCCGCAGCCTCCGCGATCTCCGTCGAATCCGGGATCCTGGAGCTGAACACGCGCAGGCCGGTCTCCCTCCCGGAGCGGGCCAGATAGTCGGCGGTCTGCCGGTGCAGCGAGACGTTCGCCCGGTACTTGCTGACGACCAGGCCGACGGCGGGGATGTCCCGGCCCACACTCGCGGCGAACGCCTGGATCCTGGCCCGTATCTGCGGAATGCCGTACGTGGACATGACGTCCGGGATCGTCGGGACGATGTAGCCGTGCGAGATCCGCAGCCCGTTCAGGGTGAGCACGCTCAGGTTCGGCGGGCAGTCCACGAGGATGTAGTCGTAGTCGTCGGCGACCTTCTCGATCTGCCGGTGCAGCAGTTCCACCGGGCTGTGGCCGCCGGCGGTGGGCGCCCCGACAGGCGACAGCAGCCTGTCCTGGAGGTCGATGAGGTCCAGCGAGGAGGCCAGCAGGTCGACCCGGGTGACGCTGCCCACCGGGGAGACGTCCCGCTGCAATGCCTGGTGGATGTCGAAGAGGCCGCCGGCCGGGCCTGGGTCCACCGCGTCCCGGAAGAGCGACGCGAGTGTCTGGCCGGAGTCGTTGAGCTCCTGCCAGCGCACTTCGCCGATCATGAAGATGGTCAGGTTCGTCTGCGGGTCCAGATCAATGATCAACACTCGCTTGCCGTGTTCCCCGGCCAGGATCTCCGCCAGCGCCGCGGTGATCGTCGTCTTGCCGACGCCTCCCTTGAGGTTGATCGTCGAGATGATGTGCGTCAACGTCGTTCCCCCGCCTACCCTCACCGGCGCGGGGTCGCCGCGGTGAGATCCGACCAGATGAACCGCCACGATAGCGCGCACCTCTGATCATGATGACGGCCCGGGACGTGCTGATGAACCCACATCCGTACCACCGCCTCTCCGGTCACGCGGGGAGCCTTCCGATCGCGGATCCGTCACCTCAGGATGACGGATCCGCGATCGTCCTGCGCCGACTCACCTTCGGCTCGATCCGGCGGATCATGTACGCGGTCAGTACCAGCGCGACGACACCCACCCCCACCCCGGCGAGGACGTCAAGGAGCCAGGTAGATCCGCTGTGCTCCCACAGCGGATCCGGCGGATCGCCCCGGGGCCCGACGCGGCCGAGCTTGGCGACCTCGTTGAGGTCGGCGGTCGAGCCCAGCGCGGCAAAGCCCCAGCGGGCCGGCGCGATCCAGCTCACCTGTTCCAGCACCGGCCGTCCCACCGCCGACACCAGGCCCCCGGAGAGCACAAGCTGGGCCATGGTGACGAGCACGAGCACGGGCATGGTCTTGTCGGCGTTGTCCACCAGCGTCGACACCAGCAGCCCGATCATCATCGATGACAGCGCCGCCACGACCACCGCGATCAGACACTCCCCGAGGGGCGAGCCGAGCAGTACCGCATTGGCCGGCAGGCGCCCGAGTAAACCGATCAGGGTGAACACCACGCACTGACAGGTGGTGATCGCGGCCAGAACCGCGATCTTCGAGCCGAGGTAGGCGGTACGCGACAGGCCGATCGTGCGCTCCCGCCGGTAGATCGGCCGCTCCTTGACGATCTCGCGCACGGAGTTCGCCATTCCCATGAAGCACGCACACAGCACGAGCACGACCAGCACCTTGGTCGCGTCCGGATTGGGCTCCGGCAACGCCGCCAGACCGTCCTTCGCCGGGATGACCCTTGGGATGATCCCGAGCAGGAACGGGAACGCGATGATCAGCCGCAGGTAGGAGCGGTCCGCGAACACGACCCGCAGATACCGCCTGACCAGCGTCGAGAGCTGCGCCATCACCGGCTGCTGGCGGATGCCGGGCAGCAGCGCCGGCGGGCGGCGCACGACCGGCGCGACAACAGCGGACGGGACGTAGTACTCGGACGCGCGGAAGCGGGCCGCGAGCACGTCGCCCGGGGTCGCCTCCAGCTCCCGGAAGACGGCCACGAACTCCTTGAAGTCCTTCTTGCCGAAGAAGCGCAGCGCACCTTCACTCGGACCGAAGTAGGCCACATGGCCGCCGGGAGCGAGCACCAGCAGGTAGTCACACAGATCAAGGAACAAAACGCTGTGAGTGACCACAATCACCGTGCGGCCCTCGCCCGCGCTGCTGGCACCACCGCCCGCGGCGCCGGCTGTGCCGTCACTGCCACGGGCGAGCCCGTGCAGCGCCTCCATCACCGACTGGTCGTTCGCCGGGTCGAGGCCGGAGGTGGGCTCGTCCAGGAACAGCAGGGTCGGACGGGTCAGCAGCTCAAGAGCGACACTGGTTCGCTTGCGCTGCCCGCCCGACAGCCGGCTCACCGGCGTGCCGGCATGGTCACGCAGCCCGAGCTGGGCGATGACCTCCCGGACCCGGCTGCGCCGCTCCTCCACCGTCGTGTCCGCGGGGAAGCGCAGCTCGGCGCCGTACTCCAGAGCCTGGCGGACGGTGAGCTGACCGTGCAGCGGGTCGGCCTGCGGGACGTAGCCGATCCGGCGACGCAGCTCGTCGTACTCGGCGTAGAGATCCCGACCGGCGTAGCGGACCACACCGGCATCTGCCGGGCGGAACCCGGTGAGCGCGTTGAGTAACGTCGACTTGCCCGCGCCGCTCGGACCGACCACACCGAGCAGCGACCGGGCCGGCAGCCGGAACGTGACGTCGTGCATGAGCTGCTTGGGGCCGGCCCACACCGACAGGCTCTTCACCTCGAAGGTGACGTCGCCGCTGTCGACGTACTCGACCAGCGTGCCACCGTCGAGCTGGAACAGGTGATGCCCGATCGCAATGACGTCACGCTGCGCCACGAACGCCTGGGCCACCCGCTGGCCGTTGACGAACGTGCCGTTGGCCGACCCCAGGTCGACGACCTCGACGGCAATACCGGCGGTGCCGTCCCCGCCCGCACCGTTACCGTTCCCAGCGACGATGCTGCTATCGGCCCTGCTGCCATCAGCACCGCTACCGCCCACGCCGCCGCCGCCGACCCGACGCTGAGGGCCGACTCGGAGCTGGGCGTGGTGTCGAGAGGCCAGTAAGTCATCCACGACCACGTCGTTGTCCTGGGAGCGGCCCAGCATCATCCGCCCGGGACGCAGCCGGTGGACCCTACGGTCGTGGCTCACCACCTGATGTTGGAACGTCGACGCGTCGTCATCGGCCGCACCGGCCCGGACCACCCGTCTGGGCTGCGGGCCAGGGGGGTCACCGGCGCCGGCCAGCGCGGTCAGCGGGTCGCCGGGCTGCTCCGTGCGGCCCGGCGGCTCCGGGCGGGAATCGGAGCGTGGGACAAAAACGATCTCTGGTCCGTCCACGGCGCCGAGCCGGATCCGGACCTGCTCACCACGCGTGGTGACGTTGACATTGCCCACCCGCCTGCCATCACACCACAGGCCGTTGGCGCTGGTGTCGCGTACCAGCCAGCCGTCGGCACCCGACTCCAGGATCAGATGCCGGCGGGACACGCGCCGGTCGACAACGACGACGTCGGCCTGACGCGCCCGCCCGACCACGTACGGTCCACCACCCGCAAGGACAACCTGACCGTCCGGGGTGTTGACCTGCAGCGCGGTCCCATCCACCTGCGTATCTCCCCCCGTGGCCGGAGGTTGGTGGCCACCGGGCCAGTCGCTACCGGCGTCCTTCGCCGGAGCGATCATAACTGCCGCATCCGGACGGAATCGGGGGTTTCGACCGAACGGACCGACTGACAGCAACACGGCCGACAGCGCTATGACAGACGGTACAATCTATGACACAACGAGTGGTGCAATCGATGCTCCGGCGGCTCGGTAGATGGCCGCGACCAGCGGCACGGGCGGCGAGACGGTCGGATATCCGACATCGAATGCCAGCTGCCGGATGCCGTGCGTCGACGCCGGGCCCTCCCTGCCGTGTCGCCACCAGCCGGGTGGGAGCCTCCGTTCGTCGATGACGAACGATGCCGTCGGCGCCGGGTCCATGCCGTTGCGCGTCCGTGTCGTCACCTTCGCTGTCGTCACCTTCACTCGAGCGACAATCTCCGTCCCGGAGATCATTCGATGCCGCAACATGTACGCTGTCCCCGTCCGGGGGAAAACTTCAGGAGAACTACGGAGCGGCCCCCTTGTCCGTGCTGAAACGGTTTCACGTTCTGACGGCCGGAATTATCTTCTGTACGACACTGGTCGGACTGGCCGTGTGGTCGCTGCCGGACATGACAGGCCGCCCGCCGGCACGACAGCCGGCAGTGACGTCCACTACTGCCAGCGCTGCCCCCACTTCCGTCCCCACCGGCACCAGCGCGGCTACGACAGGCGCGTCCGACACCGTGGAAAAAACCGGCGACACGGCTACCGGCGCGGCCAGACCACCCGGTTTCGGCCAGGCCGGCAAGCTCGTGTTCGGCCTCGGCCCCTCCCTCGACAGCGACGCGACCTCACCCGTCGCCGACCAGCTGGGAATGTTCACGACCTGGTACAACAGTCCCAATGATTTCGGTTTTCTCACCAACTGGTCGAAGGACCTGATTCCGCAGGTCTACACCGGTGGACGCGCGATCCACCTCGTCGTGTGGCTCGGCGGGGCGGGCAGGGTCGCCACCGTACAGACCAGGTACGGGCCGGCCTGCGGGCGGGACTACCCCCTGTCGTCGTCGTTCCTCAGCGACACCCGCCGGCTCGCCCAGATATTCGGCGGCGAGGCGGACGGGCCGCCGCTGTACGTCACGCTGTTCACCGAGCTGCAGACCTACCCGTGCAAGGCCAACACCTGGGCCGCCACCCCGGAAGTGACGAACTACTACCTGAAACTCAAGGACCAGTACACCGCCGCGATGGACATATTCCACTCGATAGCGCCGAACGCCCGGGTCTCCCTCGGCTGGGGCGGCTGGCAGGCCCGCTGGGACGACCCCGGGAAAGGCGGCGGGAAATCACTGATCGGACATTTCGACGACGTACTGCGGCAGTCGGACTTCCAGAGCTTCCAGGCGATGGACTCGAAGAACAACGTCAACGACATCCGTGACATGACACGAATCCTCGGGAAATACGGTCCGGTCATGGTGGCGCACTACAAACCCGACGACGGCTCGCCAGGAACCTGGCACAGCGATCTGCGGGCGATTTTCACCGATGACTACATACGACAGGTCACCGGCGCCGGCCTGTTCGCGTTCAGTCTGATGGACAGCAAACACCTGACCGCCAGCGCAGAATCGCTGCGGCTCGTCCGCGATGCCGCCACCCGCTACGGCACCCGAACCGACTAGCGGATACGCAGAGTTCGCCGTCGACCACAGTGCGACCGATTTCCTGCCATGTCAACTTCTCGACACGGCCCACAAGGTCCTCTCGCACGCGGAGATCCAGTGTCACGTTGTCGACGACGACGTCGGCGACGTCGGCCTTCCGGTCAGAGTCGGCCGAGGTCGAGTTTCACGGGGAAGGGCGCCGTGGTGTCGAGTACGCCAACGAACACCTCCGCGTTCCGGTAGGTCCTGGTCGCCGGGTCGAGAACATGGGAATACACCAGCGGAGCACCGGTGGCGGACCCCTCGATCCGCCAGTAGTAGGCAATGCCGGCCCGGGCGTACTGGTCTGCCTTCACGATTCTGTCCGTGGTCTCCGAACCCGGCGAGACGATCTCCGCGATCAGCAGCACGTGCTCCGGGCGGGTGGGCGTGACATCGATCGTGTCCGAGCGGTACACCACGACATCCGGACGCCGATTGGTCAGCGGCACGTCCTGCAGCCGGACGTCGAAGTCCGTGTCGGCGTTCCAGTCCGCCCCGCCGGCCGCGTCCAGAGCGTTCGCGATGATCCGGGCCAGCCGGTTGTGCCGCTTGGAGGCGCTGGGGCTCACAACGATCATTCCATCCACGATCTCAATGCCCGCGCACTGCTCCTCGGACCAGGAGTCGTACTGCTCCGCCGTGATCTGCTCGTGCATCCAGGCGGGAGCGACCATCTCCGCGGCCATGGCACACCTCCTGCGAACCCGCGCGGCAGACCTGGGGCCGTCTGATGCCGGAGCCATCTGATGTTGGGACGTGTCTGACGCCGCGTGCCGCTGAGATCAAGCATACCGTGGGCTCCCCAAGGTCCCCGCGGTACGCGACCGGAAGCGCCGCGATCGAAGTCGCCAGGCAGCGCAGGGACTCCGGGGGCGCCGGTTTTCTGTTGCCTCCCAGCAACCCGGGATTCGGGGCGGGATGATGGCCGCGGCGCTTTCCACGAACCCGGCAGGCAACCCCGGGAACGGGAACCCGGGCGATGTGGGGGAACATGCAGCGGTTCGACGACCGGTGGGTGGTGTCGGCGAGCGACGTCGTCGACGCGCTCGAGTGCGGGCATCGACTCGCGCTGTCGCACGCCCACGCAGCCGGGGTACCGCTGGACGACGCCAGCACCGGCGAGCCGATCACGGCCGGTGAAGCGGACGAGCTGCTGGTCCGCCACGGTGACGCACACGAGCGGCGATGGCTCGCGCATCTCGTCGGCCTCTTCGGCGCCGACGCCGTCGCGACGATCGAACGCCCCGAGGGCGGCCTGACCGCGCTGACGGCGGCCTGGGAACAGACCCGCGCCGCCGTCGCCGCCGGTGCCGCCGTCAGCTATCAGGCGGTGCTCTTCGACGGCTCCTACCAGGGACGGCCCGACTTCCTGATCGCCGCGCACCTCGACCCGGTCACCGGCGCGCGCACCGGCGAGGCCACACCCGGCCGTTACGAACCGTACGACGCCAAGCTCGCCCGGCACGCCCGCCCCGCGGCCGTCGTGCAGCTGGCCTCCTACGCCCGGGCACTGCCGGCGATCGGGGTGGCCGCCGCGCATCGCATCCACCTGTTACTCGGCGACGGCCGGCTGGAGTCACTGCGGGTCGAGGACGTCGCACCCATGGTCGACCACGCCCGGGGCAGGCTGACCGCGCAGCTCGCGCGCCCGCCGGCAGTCCCCCAGCCGTCCTGGGGCGATCCGCGGCCCGCCTGCGGGGCCTGCGCGTTCACCGCCCACTGCGAGCGGGGCCGGGAAGCCGCCCGCGACCTGTCGCTGGTCGCCGGCCTGCGCACGGACCAGCGGCGCAAGCTGCGGACCGCCGGTATCACCTCGGTCGAGGACCTTGCCGCCGCGGACGACGAGCGGCGTCCCGCCTCGATGGCGGCGGCGACGTTCGCCGGGCTGCGGCTACAGGCACAGCTACAGATCATCCAGGACGCGACCCGCACCGACGACGACCGGACCGGCACCGTGACCGTCCGGGTGGTCGCGCCGGACGGGCTCGCGTCCCTGCCCACACCGGATCCCGGCGACATCTACTTCGACATGGAAGGGGATCCGTACGCGCTGGACAACGCCGGCCTGGAGTACCTCTTCGGTGCCGTCACCCTCGACGCAACCGCTGTCGGCACAGATGCTGTCGGCGCAGCCGCCGACAGCGGCGACGACACGGGCCGCCCCGGCCACGGCCCGGCGGCGGGCTTCACCACCGACGCCGTGGAGGTCTTCCACCCGTTCTGGGCGCACGACCGCGCCGAGGAGAAGCGCGCGTTCGAGCAGTTCGTCGACTGGGTGTTGCGCCGACTCGCGTACCATCCCCGAGCGCACATATATCACTACGCACCGTATGAGCCGAACGCGCTCAAACGGCTCGCGGCCAGACACGGCACCCGCGAACGGCAGGTGGACGCCCTGCTCGCCGGGCACCGGCTGGTGGACCTGTACACGGTCGTCCGACGCAGCCTGAAGATCTCCCAACGCTCGTATTCGATCAAGTATCTGGAGCCGCTGTACCTGCCGGGGGCTCGCGGCGCCGAGGTCAAGACCGCCGTCGACAGCATCGTCGCCTACGAGAACGTTCTGGCCCACCGCGCGGCCGGCGAGCAGGCGGCCGCCGAGCACGTCCTCAACGAGATCGCCGAGTACAACCGGGTCGACTGCGTGTCCACCCACCGTCTGCACCGCTGGCTGCTCGACCTGCGCGCGGCCGAAGGGATCATGCACGCGCCGGCGGCGGACGCCGGGGAGGGCGCCGCCGACACACTGCCGGATCCCGCCGACGCGACCGTCGACGCCCTGGTCGCCGGCCTGCCCGAGGACCCGGCGACCTGGAGCGACGACGAGCGGGCACAGGCCCTGCTGGCGGCTGCCGTCGGCTACCACCGGCGGGAGAACAAGCCCGCCTGGTGGGAGTTCTTCGCCTGGCTCACCGCCGACCGGGCCGCGCTGGAGGCCGACGACGGCTGCGCCGTCCCGCTGGAGTGGACCGTCGTCGAGGGCTGGAGCGCCCCCACCGGACGGCAGAAGAAGGCCCGGCGCGGCCTGCTCGCCTCGCTCGACCCCGACCACACCCATCCGTTCACCACCGGCGAGCGGGTCCGGCTGCTCTACCCGGACACCGTCGGTGACGGTGGCACTGTCGGGCCGGTTGGTGACGATGGCGTCGCCGTCCGCACCCGGGATGCCGAGATCGAACGGAGCGAGCCCGACCGGCTGCTCGTCCGGGAGATCGCGGCACCGGAGGACAACAGCGCCGAGCCACCGCTGGCAGTGCTGCCCGGCCCACCAGTGCGCCCGGAGCCCAAACCGGCCGCGATCGCCGAACTCGCCCAGATGGTGGCCGCCGTCCTGCCC
>NZ_CAAAFS010000037.1:0-10105 GCF_900634755.1 Protofrankia symbiont of Coriaria myrtifolia | reverse complement strand
GGGCGCGCCCGACGCGGGCGCGGCGGTGGCCGGCCGCGCTGGCCGTCCTCGTCGCGTTCTGCGGGTTGTCCGTGCTGCTCTTCCGCGACGGCTGGACCGATCTGGGCGGGACGGTCTACGGCGGCGGTGACGCCGTGTTGTTCTCCTGGTACCTGGGGTGGACGCCGTACGCGCTCACGCACGGGCTGAACCCCTTTGTCACGCAGTTCCTGAACGCGCCGGACGGCGTCAACATCATGTGGAGCACCGGCGTGCCGCTGCTCGGCGTGCTGGCCGCGCCGATCACGATGCTCGCCGGCCCGCTGGTGACCTTCCACGTGCTCACGACGCTGGCGCCGGCGCTGTCGGGCTGGGCGATGTTCCTGGCGGTGCGCCGCTGGACGGCCGCGCTGCCCGCCGCCGTCGCCGGGCTGCTCTACGGCTTCGGCCCGTACCTGATCGGCGCTTCCTACGGGCACCTGCACCTGTCGTTCGTGCCCTTCCCGCCGATCCTGCTGCTGCTCATGGACGACCTGCTCGTCCGGCAGCGCAACATCCGGCGGACAGGCGTCCTGCTCGGGGTGGCCGTGGCCGCCCAGGCGCTGATCAGCGAGGAGGTGCTGGCGACCTCGGCGGTGGTCGCCGTCGTCGCCATCGCCATCCTGTGCCTGCAGTACCGCGACCAGGTCCGCGCCCGCGCGGGCGCGGCCATCCGCGGGCTCGCCATCTGCGCCGGTGTCGCCGCGGCGGCGCTGGCCTGGCCGCTGGCCACCCAGTTCTTCGGCCCGCAACGGGTGCACGGCTCGATCCAGCCGCCGGACGTCGCCGTCTCCGACCTGCTCACGTTCGTCACACCCACGCCCCTGCAGGCGTTCGGGCCGGACTTCGCCGTCCGGGAGAGCCTGACGTTCACCGGCAACGCGGTGGAGGTCAGCGGCTATCTCGGCCTGCCCCTGCTGGCTCTGCTGCTGTTCATCGCGGTGCGGTTGCGGCGCAACCGACTGGTGGCCCTGTGCGCGCCGTTGGCGGTTGTCGCCGCGGTCCTCTCACTCGGCCCGCATCTGCACGTCGGCGGGCACAACACGGGTATTCCACTGCCGTGGCGCGTGCTGGAACTGGGGCCGGTGCTGCACAACGCGCTGCCGTCCCGGCTGTCGCTCTACGTCGTGCTCGCGGCCGGCATCATGATCGCCATATGGCTGGACCAGGCACGGCCGCCCCGGCTCCGCGCTGTCACCATCGGTGTGTCCGTCGTCGCCCTGGTTCCGCTGGTGCCAGCGTCCCTGCTCGCCTTCTCGCCGGCCACCCCCGCGTTCTTCACCGGCTCGCAGGTGAGCAACGCCCTACCGGGGGGATCGACCGCGCTCGTCGTGCCCTACCCGTATCCGCAGCAGAACGTGGCGATGCTCTGGCAGGCTCAGGCGGACTTCCGATTCGCCATACCCGGTTGCTACTGTACGGTTCCCGATCGTAACGGACGTTCCAGCTTCCACCCGGAGCCGGACCCGCTCAACTCGGCCCTCATCGCGGTCGCGACCGGCGCCAGCACCGCTGACGACGCGCTGCGGCAGCCCGGGTTGCGGGCCACCTTCGACCGCTTCGACCTCGACGCGGTCATCCTCGGCCCGAGCGACCATCGCGACGAGCTGGTGAAACTGCTGACCGAGTTGGCCGGCGGCCCCGGCCGCCACGTCGACGGTGTGGATCTGTGGTTGCTCGACACACCCTGACACCGCGACGTCCTGGCACCACGATGCCATAACGTCGCAATGTCTTAACGTCGCAATGTCTTAACGTCGCGGTGCCATAACGCCGAATGTGCCTGGCGGGACGCGGGTAGGTCGTGTCCGATGGATGTTGGTGGTTGCGGGTGGCTGTCTCGGCGCCGTCCGCACGATCGGCGTCCGTCGGAGGCGGCCTGAGCCAGGACAGGACCGAGGCCAGCTGTCCGCGCTGTTTACGACCATGAATGGAGATCGGATGGCAGAGATCAAGGTGACCGTGGCCCGGGTCGTGACGGCCGAGCCCACCGCCGTCATCGAAGCGCTCGGCGACTACAAGGGCGTCCGGGCCGAAACCTGGCCAGAAACGATCACGGACTACGAGGTGCTGGAGGGCGGCACCGGCGCCGGCACCCGGATCCGCTACAAGCTGCACGCGACCCGCAGCCGCGTCCGCACCGTCGAGGCGGTCGTCTCCGCGCCCGAGCCCGACCGCACCCTGGTCGAAGCCGACCAGAACTCCACCCTGCGGACCGTGTGGACGGTGCAGCCGGTCAGCTCGGGCACGACCCGGGTGTCGGTGGAGACGAGCTGGGCCGGCGCGAGCGGCATCGGTGGATTCTTCGAACGGACCTTCGCACCGATCGGCATCCGCAAGCTGTACAACGGCGTCCTCGACAAGCTCGCCCCTCGGCTGGTGCCCTCCGCCTGAGCTGATCCACACAACCGGCCCACCTGCTGCGCTGCTTTGCGCGGGTGCTCGAAGTGGTCGCAGCATCGCAACATGGACGGCGGGAAGCGCCCGGGCAGGACAACCGGTCGCCGGCTGCCGGCCCGCGGGCTCGCCGGGCTGGCGGGAGCGATCCCGGCGTTCGCCTTCCCGGCACCAGGGATATGGGTACTCGGTTTCGTCGGGCTCGTACCGCTCATGCTGGTCGTCCGCACCGCGTCGACCAGGCGGGAGGCGGCCGTACGGGCCTGGTGGGGCGGCACCGGATTCTTCCTGGTGGCCTGCTACTGGCTGGCTCCGAACGCCGGACCATTCCTGCTCGTACTCACCGCGATACTGGGCGCAACCTGGACGCTGTGGGGTGTGACGGTGTGGGCGGCGCTGCGCGAGTCTCCGTCAGCCCGCAGGCTCGCGTGGGCGCTGCTGGTCGTGCCGTCGGCCTGGGTGGCCGGCGAATTTCTCCGATCATGGCAGGGGCTCGGCGGCCCGTGGGCACTGCTTGGCTCAAGCCAGTGGAACAGCCGGCCGGTGCTGGCGCTCGCCTCGCTCGGCGGAGTGTGGCTGCTCAGCTTCGTGCTGGCCGCCGTCGGGCTGGCACTGGCCGCGGTCGGGATCCCAGGCGCGCCGGCCGGCAGACGGATCATCGCGGGCCTGGCGGCGGTCGGCGTCGTCACCCTCGCCGTCAGCGGCGCGGCGGTACTGAGGCCCACTCCCCCGGCAACCGGGACGCTGCGTCTCGGCGGCGCCCAGCCGGGTGTCGTCCACGCCGTGGAACCCCGGTTCGCCGCGAGCGAAGCCGCCACCCGGCGTCTCGCGGGCAGCGGTGTCGACCTGGTCGTCTGGGGTGAGAGCAGCGTCGGCTTCGACCTCGCCGACGATCCCGCCCACCTGGCCCGGATCGAGGCGGCGGCCCGCGCGGTCGGCGCCGACATCCTGGTCAACACCGACGCCCGCCGAACCGGAACCCTCGGTGCACCGGACGATCTGTCGGGTGCACATGGTTCACCGGCCCCACCGGCCCCACCGGGTTCAACGGGTTCACCGGGCTCCGCCGAAGGGCCGACCCGCGACGGCGGCGGCCCGGAGCGGGCACGTCCACCTGGTTCGCCAGGCCCACGGGAGCGGTCGGAGGCGCCTGGTGACGGGATCTACAAGACGGCGGTCCTCATCGGCCCGGACGGACCGCGCGGCCGCTACGACAAGATGCGCCTGGTGCCGTTCGGCGAGTACATCCCGCTGCGGTCAGTGTTCGACTGGCTGGCTTCGGTGACCGACGCGGCCGCGGAGAACCGCCGGACGGGCCATCAGCTCACCGTCATGCAAACGGCGGGCGTGCGCTTCGGGACGTTGATCTGTTTCGAGTCGGCCTTTCCCGACCTGGGACGCCGGCTCGCCCGGATGGGCGCGGAAGTGATCATCGTGCAGTCGGCGACGTCGACCTTCCAGGGCAGTTGGGCGCCCGCGCAGCACGCGAGCCTCGCCGCGCTGCGCGCCGTCGAGTCGGGACGCCCGGTGGTGCACGCCACGCTCACCGGCGTCTCCGCCGTCTTCGACGCGTCCGGCCGCGAACTCGTCCGTCTCGACACCCACGAACGCGGCGCCTACCGCGCCGACATACCGCTCGCGACCAGACAGACCCTCTACGACCGCTTCGGCAACTGGGTTCCGATCGGCTCACTCGTCATCCTGTCCACCGCCGGCATCACCGCCGCCCTGCACGCCACCCGGCGGTCACGACATTCGCAGGGAGCGTCGACATGAACATGCAGTCTCCGAGTCCGGAGGCTTCGGACCCGGGGGCAGAGCACTCTCGAATTCCACGCCTCGAAGCCCTGCGCTCTGAGGCCCTGTCACCAACAGCCCTGCGTCCGGGGGTGGTGCGGCTTCCCTCGCCGGTCGAGGAGCTGGATGACGAGCGGTTCGCTCGGCACGGGGTCCGGGTGCTGCTCAAGCGTGACGACCTCATCAGCCCCGTGCTACCGGGCAACAAGTGGCGCAAGCTGAAATACAATCTGGTGGACGCCACGGCGTCCGGGAAATCGACGATCCTGACCTTCGGCGGGGCGTTCTCCAACCATGTCCGGGCGACGGCCGCCGCCGGGGCGCTTTTCGGTTTCACCACCATCGGCGTGATCCGCGGTGAGGAACACCTGCCGCTGAACTGGTCGCTGTCGGCCGCCGTCGCCCACGGCATGCGGCTGACCTACCTGGACAGGTCGACGTACCGCCGGAAACACGAACCGGACGTGCTCGCCGACCTGCGGGCGCGTTTCGGTGACTTCTTCCCGCTGCCGGAGGGCGGCAGCAATCCGGCCGGTGTCCGCGGCTGCGCCGAAATCCTGGCCGAGATCCCGGACGAGGTCGAGTCACCCTTCGACATCGTCGCCTGCGGCTGCGGCTCGGGCGGCACCCTGGCCGGTATGGCGGCGAACCTGCGCCCGGGCCAGCGGGCCATCGGATTCTCCGCGCTCAAAGGCGGCCGTTTTCTCCAGGACGTCGTCGACGGCCTCCAGCGCGCCACTTTCGGTCACGCCACCGACAACTGGCATGTCGAGTGCGACTTCCACTTCGGCGGTTTCGCGCGCCGCCCACCGGATCTCCAGCGGTTCATCGACGACTTCGCCGGACGCCACGGCATCGCCCTGGAGCCGGTGTACGTCGCGAAGATGATGTACGGCCTGCTCGAGCTGACCCGCCGCGGCACGATAACCCCCGGCAGTACCGTCCTGGCCATCATCACCGGCCCGGACGAGCACCCGAGAGCGGCCAGCTATCCGGTGCGGGCCTGATCCCACGCCGGCTCCCAACTTTTCGCGGGCGCGATGGCGACACCCGTCCACGAACACACCGGTATCCGACGCCGGAAACAAGCACCGCCGCGGTCCGAAGCGTGCACCCGGACCCAGGGCAGGTCAGGAGCGGGTTGATGAAGCCAGGCCACGCGTCGCGGGGACCGGTGTCGGACTGTGGACAGCGACCCGCCCTGTTTTGGTTGCGGCTGGGCGTGGTTCACTCGTCACGCCCGTGAGTGGGGTGTTTCCAGTCGGCGAGCCGCGGGCGGGCCTGGGGGACAGGTGGGCGGGAACGAACACGCGGACGTCGTGGTTGTCGGTTCGGGATTCGGTGGGGCGGTGACCGCCTACCGTTTCGCCGAGGCAGGCCACAGGGTTGTCCTGCTTGAGCGGGGGAAGGCGTATCCACCGGGGTCGTTCGCCCGCTCCCCGACCGAGATCGCGGCGAACTTCTGGGATCCGAGCCAGGGTCGGCACGGCCTTTTCGACGTCTGGTCCTTCGCCGACTTCGAGGCGGTCGTCTCCAGCGGGCTGGGTGGCGGCTCGCTCATCTACGCCAACGTCCTGCTCCGCAAGGACGAGAAGTGGTTCGTCCGCGACGCGCCCGCCGGCGAGGGCTACGAGAACTGGCCGATCAGCCGGGCCGACCTGGAACCGCACTACGCGGCCGTCGAAAAGACGATAGGTGTGCAGCGCTTCCCCAAGGGGCAGCCGCGCTATCAGGCCTCCCGCCGGACCGAGCTGCTGGAGCAGGCCGGTGAACGGCTCGGATATACCGCCGAGCAGCCGCCGTTGGCGGTCACGTTCGGTGTTGGCGGCGACGCGCCGGTACCGGGGGCGCCCATCGGTGAGCCGGCCTACGGCAACATCCACGGTCGGCCGCGGATCACCTGTGTGCTGTGCGGCGAGTGCGACCTCGGCTGCAACTACGGCAGCAAGAACACCCTGGACCACACCTATCTTTCGGCCGCGGTACACCACGGCGCGAACGTGCGCGTCCACCACGAGGCCCGTTCGATCACCCCACGGGACGGCGGCGGGTACACCGTCGGATACGTGGTACACACCCCCGGCGATGTCGTCGCCACCTCCGCGCTCCCCCAGCGGACGATCACCTGTGATCGTCTCGTCCTTGCCGCCGGCACGCTCGGCACCACCTACCTGCTGCTTCGCAACCGCGCCGCATTACCCGGCATCTCCCGGATGCTCGGGCGACGCTTCAGCGGCAACGGCGACCTGCTCGGCTTCGTCAGCGGGGTGCCCGGCCCGGCCCTGGGCAGCGCGCACGCCCCGGTCATCACGACCGCCGTCCGCGTCCCCGACGCCGTCGACAGCCACGGCGGCCATGCCGGCGGCCACACCGGCGGTCGCGGCGGCCCCGGCGCCGACCGCGGCTGCTACATCGAGGACGCCGGCTACCCCGGTTTCGCCGAATGGCTCGTCGAGGCGGCCAACCTGGACAACGAGGCGTCCCGGATCGTCCGCACCGTCTACGAGCTGATCCGTTCCCGTCTCACCGGCGGTCCGTCCCGCCAGATCGGCGCGCTGGTCGGCCGGCTGCTCGGCCCGGGAGAGGCGTCCGCCGGCGCGATGCCCC
The DNA here is from genome assembly GCF_900634755.1 of Protofrankia symbiont of Coriaria myrtifolia. Taxonomy (NCBI): domain Bacteria; kingdom Bacillati; phylum Actinomycetota; class Actinomycetes; order Frankiales; family Frankiaceae; genus Protofrankia; species Protofrankia symbiont of Coriaria myrtifolia. Next base: position 3,286 of record NZ_CAAAFS010000037.1, on the reverse strand, counting down.
TGCTGGGCATGGGGCGCGACATTCCCACCGGAAAAATTTCGGTACGCGACGACTATCTGCAGATCGAGAACTATCCGGCGGACAGCCAGCCGTACTTTGAGCGCCTGGACAGGCTCATGGAGGACCTGGCCGAGGAAATGGGCGGCAAATACCACCGGAATCCGCTGACCCTGCTGTCCCGGGTCATCACCGTGCATCCTCTCGGCGGCGCCTCCATGGGCACCGACATCACCACCGGCGTCATCGACGAATGGGGCGAGGTGTTCAACCACCCCGGCCTGTACGTCGCCGACGGCGCCGCCCTGCCCGGACCGGTCGGGGCGAACCCGTCGCTGACCATCGCCGCCTTCGCCGACCGGCTCGCCGAACATGCCGTGGATGCCGGCCCCGTCCTGGAGACACAGCCATGACCCCTCCCACCAGCCTGCGGTTCACCGAGAAGATGAAGGGTTTCCTCACCCTCGACGAAACCGATCCCCAACGCGGATACGACCAGGGCAGGGAGGACGGGACCGCGCTGTCCTTCCGCCTGACCATCCACACCGAGAACGTGGACGCCTTCGCCACCGACCGGCTGCGGGAGGCCACCGCCAGCGGATACGTCCGTTGCGACGCGCTGGGCGGCAAACGCCCGGTGGGCAACGGCGTCTTCAACCTCTTCGTCGGCGACACCCCCGGGCACCGGCGGATGCTCTACCGGCTGCCGTTCAGCGACGCGGCCGGGCACCCGCTGACGCTCAGCGGGTTCAAGGACGTCCACGACGATCCCGGATTCGACCTGTGGCGGGACACCTCGACGCTCTACACCCGCATTTTCGCCGGCCATGTGGACGCCGCCGGTGAATCCACCGCCCGGATCGTCGGCGCCGGCATCGTCACCATCCACATCCCCGACTTCCTGTGGCAGCTCACGACGTTCCGGACGTCCGGTCCGGCCGGTGGCACGGCGGGCCTGGTGAAGTTCGGCCGGCTGTTCCTCGGCGATCTCTGGGAGGTCTACGGCCGTTCCCTCGGACGCGGGGACGACGAGGAGGACACGGGCGAGAAGGACGCGTGGGACGGAGACGACCCGCGGGACGGTCAGGAGGGCGGGACCTGATGTCCGGTACCCCGCCTCGGCCCGCCGACGACAGCGAGCAGGCGCTCGGTTTCGTACGGGCGTCGATGTCCCGCTGGCTGTCACCCACCCTGCTGCTCGGCACTGCCGTCCGTGTCGGTATCAGCGAGGTGCTCGGCTCCTACGCCGACAAGCGGGAGGCGATGGCCGCGCTGCCGGCCGCCCCCGCGACCGACCTGTCGGACCAGGACGAGCTGTGGTTCGACTATGTCAGCGACCTCGGCGACGGTTTCGACTCGACGTACACGGTGGCCTCGCTGCTTGCCGCGCCAGGCCTTCAGCTGGCCGGTTCGCCGACCCCGCGGGGCCAGCTGCTGGTGATGGGCGGCGACCAGTGCTATCCGACGCCGAGCATCACCGGCTACGAGAACAAACTGATCGGCCCCTACCGGGCGGCGCTGCCCACCGTGGCGTCGCCCACCGTGGCGTCGCCCACCGCGCCGCCCGGGACCGACGAGCAGCCGGCCCAGTCGGCCCGGTCGGCCCAGCCGAAGCTGTTCGTCGTTCCCGGCAACCACGACTGGTACGACGGGCTCACCGCCTTCATGCGGGTGTTCTGCCAGCGCTCCACCATCGGCGGCTGGCGTACCGAGCAGACCCGCAGTTACTTCGCGGTGAAACTGCCGCACCGGTGGTGGCTGCTCGGCATCGACATCCAGTTCGACTCCTACATCGACGACCCGCAGCGCCGGTACTTCCTCGACGTCGCCGAGCAGATGCGGCCTGGCGACGCGGTGATCCTGTGCTCGGCGAAACCGAGCTGGGTCAGCACGGGCGAGGGCAACGCCGAGGCGTTCGCCGTCCTCGACTACTTCGAACGCACCGTGATCCGCAAGGCCGGTGCGCAGGTACGGGTCTCCCTCGCCGGTGACCTGCACCACTATGCGCGCTACCGCCAGGTCGACGGTGACACGCAGAAGTTCACCGCCGGCGGTGGCGGGGCCTATCTGTCCGCCACCCACCACCTGCCACAGCATCTGACGCTGCCGCCACCGGCGTCGCGGGCGCCGAGCAGGACCGACCCGCCGGCGCACTACCAGCTCGAGACGAGTTTCCCGGACGCGCGCACCTCTCGCCGACTGGCCGCCGGCATCGTCCGCCTGCCGGCGTTCGCGCCGGGGCTGGCGGGCCTGCTCGGCGGTATCCACCTGCTGCTGGCGCTGGTGATCGGCGCCACCGCCAGCGCGGGCAGGCCGAAGGCCACCGGACGCCTCGACGCCATCGCCGACGGGCTGCGCGATGCCGGTACCGGCGACCTGTTCGCCGGCCTGGTCGACAACGTGCCAGGGCTGGCGCTGAGCCTGGGTGTCCTGGGCGCCGGGGTGGCCCTGACCAAGAGCGGCCGGACCGCCCGGGGGCTGGCGGTCGGAGCCGCGCATGGGCTGGCCCAGCTCCTGCTGGCGGTCGCCCTGCTGGCCGCCGTGGTGGCGGTGGTCGACCCGTTGCCGGACACCTGGCTGCTGGCCGGTGTGCTGCCGCTGGTGACCGTGCTCGGCGGGCTCGCCGCCATCGAACTGCTCGCCGGCTATCTCTGGCTCGCCGACCGGTTCGCGGGCCTGAACACCAACGAGCTGTTCGCCGCGCAGGGGATCGCCGACTACAAGAACCTCCTGCGGCTGCACATCGGCCCGGACGGATCGCTGACCATCTACCCGGTCGGGATCCGCAGGGTGCCGAAACGCTGGCGTTTCACCCCGCACGCGGTGTCGGGCGCGCCATGGTTCACCCCCGTGGACCGCCAGGTGGAGCCATTCCTCATCGAACCCCCGGTCAGCATTGCCCACGGCGGCCCGCCGGCCGTCCCGTCCCAGCACGCTCGCGGCGACGACGTCGAACCGACCAGCTCGTAACGCGGACGAGGACACCATACGCACCGAATGGTCGTTCGCGGGCGTCGCCAGAAAGAGCGACCAGGAGTAACCGCCGGCGGGCCGTCACGACAGTCCCAGCCGAGTCGAGTCGAGTCGGCAAACACATGGCGAGAAATATCGTAGGATGTCAAAGTGATGGCGCATTCGACCTTTACATCGGGCACCCCCGCGTCGGACGGCAGCTGGGGGCCGGACGTGGATATTCGCTCCGACCGGCCCACACCCGCCCGGATGTACGACTACTATCTCGGCGGCAAGGACAACTTCCCGGTCGACCGGGAAGTTGTCGAAAAAGTGA